>CATJWA010000191.1 GCA_949744025.1 uncultured Eubacteriales bacterium | reverse complement strand
TGACGGTGCGCGGAAGGGCCGCGCTCGACGGCGGCGCGGTGGACAGCGCCAACGACCACCGCATCGCCATGAGCGCAGCCGTGGCCTCCACGGTCTGCCGCGGGGCCGTGACGGTGACTGGCGCGCAGTGCGTGGAAAAATCCTACCCCGCCTTCTGGGATGATTTTAAAAAGCTCGGCGGGCGCGTTACAGTGACAAGGGAGGAATGACTATGGGAAACAGCTTCGGAAGCCTTTTCCGCTTCACCATCTTCGGACAGTCCCACGCCCCCGCGATAGGAGTTACCATTGAGGGCCTGCCCTCGGGCTTTCGGCCGGACATGGAGAAATTGCAGGAGTTTTTAAACCGCCGCGCCCCCGGGCGCGACCGTTTTTCCACCGCGCGGCGCGAGGCCGATGCGCCTGAGTTCGTCTCGGGACTTACGGGGGGTGCGGTATGCGGCGCTCCGGTGACGGCGCTTATCCGCAACGCCGACACGCGCTCGAAGGATTACTCCGAGCTTGAGTATGTGCCCCGCCCCGGGCACGCCGATTACCCTGCCATGGTCAAGTACGGCGACGCCCGCGACTTTGCCGGAGGCGGTCAGTTCTCCGGACGGCTGACCGCTCCGCTGTGCATTGCCGGCGGGCTCGCCATGCAGGTTTTGGAGAGCCGCGGCATAGCGATTCACGCGGAGATTGCCGCCATCGGCGGCGACACGGACCCCGATACCATGTTCGGCCGCATAGACGCCGCGCGTGCGCAGCTTGACAGCGTCGGCGGCGTTATCCGCTGCGTGTGTACGGGCGTGCCCGCGGGGGTGGGCGAGCCGATGTTCGGGGGGCTGGAAAATCGCATCTCGCAGGCCGTTTTCGGCATTCCCGCGGTCAAGGGCATCGACTTCGGCGCCGGGTTCGACGCCGCGGCAATGCGCGGCAGCGAGAACAACGACCCCTTTTATTTCGACGGCGGCGCGGTGAAAACCGAGGGCAACAACCACGGCGGCATTTTGGGCGGCATAAGCACGGGAATGCCCATAGTGTTCCGCGCATTTTTCAAGCCCACGCCGTCCATCGGCAGGCAGCAGCGCAGCGTGAACGTAAAAACCGGCGAGGCCGTGGAGCTGACGGTGAAGGGCCGGCACGACCCCTGCATTGTCCCGCGCGCGGTGCCCTGCGTCGAGGCCGCGGCCGCCGCGGCTGTCTATGACGCGATTCTGGAAAGCGGAAGGTGAGAAAAATGGACGAGCTTTTAAGGCTGCGCGCTCAGATTGACGAGATAGACGCGCAGATAATCGAGATTTTCCAGCGGCGCATGGACGTGTCCGCGGGCGTGGCGCGCTATAAGCTCTCCCGCGGCCTGCCGGTGCTGGACGCATCCCGCGAGGAGCAGAAGCTGCGCGACATCGCCGCGGCCTGCCGGCCCGAGCTGGCGGAATACGTCACGGGGCTCTACCGTGAGATTTTTGCCCTGAGCCGCCAGCGCCAGCAGCGGATGCTTGACGCGGCGGGCGCAAGGTTCGGCCTGCTGGGCGAGAAGCTGGGCCACAGCTATTCCCCGCAGATTCACGCGCTGCTGCACGGCAACGAGTATAAGCTTTACGAGGTCGCGCCCGAGGCGCTGGGCCGGTTCCTGCAAAATACCGACCTGCGCGGCATGAATGTGACCATTCCCTACAAAAAGGCGGTCATACCCTTCTGCGCGAGCCTGTCGGACGCCGCGCGGCGCATCGGCAGCGTGAACACCCTCGTGCGCACCCCGGAGGGCTGGCGCGGCGAGAACACGGACTACTACGGCTTTAAGTACATGCTCAGCCGCGCCGGCGTGGACGTGCGGGGGAAAAAGGCGGTAATCTTCGGCTCCGGCGGCGCGAGCCTGACGGTGCGCGCGGTGCTCGAGGACGCGGGCGCACACGAGGTCGTGACCGTTTCCCGCTCGGGGGAGAACAACTATGAGAACCTCTCCCGCCACGCCGGCGCGGCCGTCGCCGTGAACGCCACGCCGGTTGGCATGTACCCGAACAACGGAGTGTCTGCGGCCGACCTGCGCGCTTTGCCGGGGCTGGAGGCGGTGCTGGATTTGGTGTACAACCCCGCGCGGACCGCCCTGCTGCTTCAGGCGCAGGAGCTGGGAATCCCCTGCGAAAACGGGCTGTCCATGCTGGTCGCGCAGGCAAAGCGCGCGGCGGAGCTGTTCACCGGCGAGGCCATTGATGACGGGAAAATCGGGGAGATTACCCGCGCTCTGCGCGCGGAAATGCGCAATATCGTGCTTATCGGAATGCCCGGCTGCGGCAAGAGCAGCGTGGGCCGGGCGCTGGCAAGGCGGCTGGGACGCGAGCTTTTTGACGCGGACGCGCTGGTTGAGCGCGCCGCCGGCATGAGCATACCGGAGATTTTTGAGCGCGAGGGCGAGGAGGGCTTTCGCCGGCGCGAGACGGCGGCGCTGTCCGAGCTCGGAAAGCGCTCGGGCTGCGTCATCTCCTGCGGCGGCGGCTGCGTGACACGGCCGGAAAACCTGCCGCTTCTCCGCCAGAACGGCGCGCTTGTGTGGATAAAGCGGGACCTTGCGCTCCTGCCGAGCGCGGGACGGCCGCTGTCCCGGAGCCGCGGCGTACAGGAGCTGTACGAGCAGCGGCGCGCTCTGTATGAGAGCTTCGCCGATTTCGCGGTTGAAAACGACGCGGGCATCGACGCCTGTGCCGAAAAAATTGTGGAGGCGCTGAAATGAAAATCCTTGTAATAAACGGGCCGAACCTGAACCTTTTGGGCGTGCGCGAGCCGGATATTTACGGAAAGCAGGACTTTGCCGCGCTGGAGCGGTTCATAAAAGACGCCTGCGCGGACTGCGGCGCGGACTGCGAGCTCTATCAGTCCAACCACGAGGGGGCCATAGTGGATAAAATACAGTCCGCGCTGGGCGTGTTTGACGGCATCGTAATAAATCCCGCGGCCTACACGCACACGAGCGTGGCCATACTCGACGCGCTCAAGGCCGTGGCCCTCCCCGCCGTCGAGGTGCATCTGAGCGACGTAAACGCCCGGGAGGCGTTCCGCCATGTGTCCTACGCTGGTATGGCCTGTGTAAAAACCTTCGCCGGGCACGGCTTTGAGGGCTACAAAATGGCCGTGGAATTTTTGAAAAATTACATTGGGGGATAAGTCCATGTCCGTAAAATTACCCGAACAGACCCTCGCCTGGGGCCGCAGCCGAAGCTGCATACGTGAGCTGGCCGAGTACGCCGCGCGGCGTAAGGCCGAGATAGGCGCGGAAAACGTGTTTGATTTCAGCCTCGGCAACCCGAGCGTCCCCGCGCCGGACTGCGTCAACGAGGCAATAGCGGAGCTTCTGACGCTCGACAGCGTGTCCCTGCACGGCTACACCACCGCCGCGGGGCTTTTGAGCCTGCGCGAAGCCATCGCCCAAAACCTGAACGAGCGCTTTGACGCGCGCATGAGCGCGTACCGGCTGTACGTCACCTGCGGCGCGGCGGCGGCGCTGGCGATAAGCCTGCGCGCTGTTTTGCTGCCGGGCGACGAGGTGGTGGTCCTGGCGCCATTTTTCCCCGAATACAGGGTGTTTGCCGAGGCCAGCGGCGGAGCGCTGAAGGTCGTGCCCCCGCGTGAGGGCGACTTTCAGCTCGACGAGACCGCCTTTGCCGCCGCGCTGAGCGAAAAAACGAAGGCCGTCATCGTAAACTCGCCGAACAACCCCTCCGGCGTGGTGCTCTCGCGCGGGAGTCTTGAGCGCATGGCCGAGATACTTCGCGCACACGCTGGGAAAACCGGCTCGCTCCCCTTCCTTATCTGCGACGAGCCCTACCGCGAGCTTGTGTACGGCGGCGTCGAGGTCCCCTACGTCCCCGCGCTGTACGAAAACACGATGGTGTGCTACTCCTTCAGCAAGTCCATGTCCATACCCGGCGAGCGCATAGGCTACATCGCCCTCGGCGCGGACATGCCGGACTGGCAGGAGGTGTACGTCTCTGTCATGGGCGCGGGGCGCGCGCTCGGCTACGTCAATCCGCCGAGCCTTTTCCAGCGCGTTGCGGAGCGATGCATCGGCCGCATCGCGGACGTGTCCCAGTACCGGGAAAACCGCGACCTGCTGTGCTCGTCGCTGCGCGCGGTAGGCTTTGAGTGCATCGAGCCGCAGGGGGCTTTCTACCTGTTCATGCGCTCGCCCGAGCCGGACGCCATGGCCTTCAGCGAGCGGGCAAAGCGCCATGAGCTCATGCTCGTGCCCGGCGACGACTTCGGCTGCCCGGGCTATGTTCGCATAGCCTACTGCGTGCCCGCAAGTCAGATAGAGCGCTCCCGCGGCGCCCTCGCGCTTCTTGCCAGGGAATACGGTCTGTGATAATCAACCCCGCGCGGGAAACGGAGCGTATCTACATTTTTCGACATTTTTTATTTTCTGTCGAAAATCATCGAGATGTTCTGCCTTTCAAAATATTGATATACGCCCGCGTTTTATGCTAAAATTGTAGTGCGGACAGGCTTTTGTGTCGCTCCGGCCAAAGGCCTGCTTTCCGCGCTTTGCAAGTCCGTCAGTCCCGTGCCTTAAGCCGTCGTTCCCCTCCTGTGCCGTGCGTGGAATGCCTGGCGGCATTTACGCTGGCGGGTCTTTGCCTGCACAAAGATATAAACGAAAGCGGGGTACGATTAATTGTGGCACATACAATCAGCGTATTATTGGTTGGCTCATCAGAGGATTTTACGGAAACGCTGTCAAAGAAGATAGTCGAGCAGGAGGACATGGTCCTTCTTGCTATGGCCGATGACGGCGAAAAGGCAGTGTCCATGGTACAGGCTCTGCATCCGCAGGTGCTTGTAACGGACATACTGCTGCGCAAGCTCGACGGGGTGGGCGTTCTCAAGGAGCTCAAGCGCAGCGGCGAAATGCCGCAGACGATAGTTGTCTCGGCGTTTCTCAACGACGCCATAGCCTCGGAAATCGGCTCGCTGGGCGCGAGCTATTGCTTTCCGAAGCCCTGCCGCGTTTCCGAGGTGATAAACAGAATCCGTGAGTGCGTGCAGGACGAGCAGCTTGAACAGGCCGAGTGCAGCTATGACGTCGAGATAGCCGAGGCGCTGATAAATTTCGGCGTGATGCCGCATCTTCAGGGCTACCGCTATCTGCGCGAGGCCATACGCCGCAACATAGACGCCGACGTGCTGCGCGGCGTGACAAAGATTCTGTATCCCGACCTGGCCAAGGTCTTTCACACAACGCCGAAATGTGTCGAGAGGGCAATGCGCAACGCGGTGGACGCGGCGTGGAAGCACGGCGACGCCGAACGGCGCAACGCCTATTTCGGCGAGATGACCATGCTCCTGACCGAGCGCCCGACGAACAGCCGCTTCATCTCGATGATGACGGAATTTATTCTCATGCGCCAGTCGCAGGAGCGCCGCGAGAGCCTGGCCGGCAGGGTTTGAGCCCTCCATGCACGCGCCGCCGCGGCTTCCCCGAGAAAAAATTTTTTAAAAAACTCTTGACAAATTGCAATGCGTGTTGTTTAATAATAGCAACCTAAGCCAAGTTAAACCGTTGAAGCGGAGATAAAACTGCAAGCGCATCCACAGAGAGCCCCTGTTGCTGGAAATGGGGTGAAAAGCGGGGCAGTAAATGGACCGCCGAGGGCAGGGGGAAAGGCACGGAGCAGGGCAGCGCGTGAGAGCGCGGGCCGGCGGGGTGCCGAGTATCTTCTGACGTTCGCTCACGTTACAGGGCAGAGGGTGTGACTGCACCTTCAATGAGGCGGCCGTCTCCATGACGGCAAGCAAGGTGGTACCGCAGGTTTGTTTATTTCCTGTCCTTGCTCCCAGCGCGGGAGCAAGGACAGTTTTTTTGCGTCAAATAAAAAGCTCCGCCTTTTATTTGAGGAAATTCACCCCGCTTCGCGTCTGCCTACGCGAGCTCCGCGAGGCTTAGGACACCTTGAGTTTTTATTTCCTGAAAGGAGAGAGATACTATGATACACAGTACCCGTCGATGGCGGCTTTTAAGATAGCACGCATGAATGATAAAAATCCACAGAAAACTAATAATCATTGAAAAGAGGTTAAAAACTATGAAAAAGATATTTGCCATGCTTCTCGCGCTCGCGATGATGTTCAGTCTTGCCGCCTGCGGCGGCAGCCCCGCCCCGTCAAACAGCGCCTCCCCCGCAGCGACTCCCGCGCCCGCGAACACCTCCGCCCCCGAAGAAACCGGCAAGCCCGCCGACGACAGCGGCTCCGGCTCCGAGAGCTACCGCATAGCCATAGTCCAGCAGATGGACCACTCCTCTCTTGACGAGATACGCCTTGCCATCGAGGCCGAGCTGGATAAGCTCGCCGCCGGCAAGGGCATTGAGATAAGCTACACCGAGTTCAACGGCCAGAACGACCAGACCATGCTCAACCAGATAGGCGCGCAG
>CATJWA010000190.1 GCA_949744025.1 uncultured Eubacteriales bacterium | reverse complement strand
GTCAGCGCCGCGACTATGGCCTGCTTTTCGCTGAGAACTTTTGCGTTCGGCATGATTTCACCTCCGGGGTTATTTCTTGCGCCCGAAAAAGAAAAGCCCCGTGCCGAAAGACACGGAGGCAGAAAGCAATCAAAATGTTGATGCTGTCCTCGGCAGGAATTATGGCCGGAGCCGGACACGGCTGGCCGCCTGCTGTCTTTGGAGCGCCATTCAATATTATCAGAAAAAGACAGGCATGTCAATATTTTTTTATTTTTTTTCGCGTTATTTTTCTGACGAATAAGGCAAAATATGCTTGCAAAGGTTAAACGTATGTGATATATTAAACATGTCAGATATTTCCCGCGCACCTGTGAATCGGCGCGCATGGCTAAGGAGCACGTCAATGTCCAAAAATCCGATTCTTATGAGCACGCTCTCGCCGGAGAGCGACATACCGCTGTATTCGCAGCTTGTGAGCATAGTAAAGCGCAATATCTCCGCCGGCACGCTGGGGACGGGCGACCTGCTGCCGTCGGAGGCGGAGCTGTGCCGCAGCTTTGACATATCGCGCAGCACCGTGCGCCAGGCGATAGGCGCGCTGGAGGCCGAGGGACTTGTGGTGCGCCGTCAGGGCAGAGGCACCTTTGTCGCCGAGCCGAAGGTCAAGCGCACCAGCGACATGATATATTCCTTCACCAGCGAGGTCAGCGCCATGGGCATGACGCCCTCGTCCGTGTTAATGGAGTTTGAGCTTATAACCCCGACGCCGGACATAGTGCGTGTGCTGGAGCTGCCGAGTGAGGACGCTAAGGTTTACCGCTTCACGCGCCTGCGCAATGTTGACGGTGAGCCGCTTATTCTGGAGACATCGTTCTACCCGCAGTACATCTACCCGGGGCTGACGCGCGAACTGCTGGAGACGCACAGCTTCTACAGCCTGCTGTACGAGGTGGGAATAATCCCCGACAACGCCGTGGACTCCTATGAGGCGGTGACGCTCGGCCGGCGTGAGGCTGAGCTTTTGGGCTGCAAGCCGGGCAGCGGCGCGTTCTTTGTGCAGCGGCGCACGAGCACCGAGTCGGGCATGGTTTACGAGTTTACGCAGAGCACCATTCGCGCGGACAGGGTGAAGCTGGATGTTTTCCTGCACAAAAACGGAGTGTCCTTCTCCCGCAGCGTCGGAAAATAGGACGCGGGCTTTGTCGAATTGGCAGAATTTAAGTATTTTGGTTCTTTTTGCTTTACAAAAGCGGGGGAATAGTGCATAATAGCTAATAGATACAGTGAGCGCACAATACATTTGATGTATATTTTATATCAGACCCGTGAACGGGCCGGAAAATTTTCTAAACGGAGGAATCAGTTATGAGCAAAATCAAAGTAGGCATCAATGGCTTCGGCCGCATCGGCAGAATGGTATTCCGCGCGACCGTGAATCATCCCGAGATCGAGATTGTGGGCATAAACGACCTGTGCCCCGCCGACTACCTGGCCTATATGCTTAAGTACGACACCATGCACGGCCGGTTCAAGGGTGAGGTTTCCGCCGACGAGAGCCACATCATCGTCAACGGACAGTCCATTCCCATTTTTGCCGAGCGAGACCCCGCCAACATCCCCTGGGGAAAGCTTGAGGCCGAGTACGTCATCGAGTCCACCGGCCTGTTCCTGACCAAGGAGAAGGCTCAGGCCCATATCACTGCCGGCGCGAAGAAGGTTGTCATGTCCGCTCCCTCCAAGGACGACACGCCCATGTTCGTCTGCGGCGTCAACCTGGACGCTTACAAGCCCGAGATGCAGTTTGTCTCCAACGCCTCCTGCACCACCAACTGCCTTGCCCCCATTGCCAAGGTCCTAAACGACAACTGGGGCATCACCGACGGCCTGATGACCACCGTGCATGCCACCACCGCCACGCAGAAAACCGTTGACGGCGTGTCCATGAAGGACTGGCGCGGCGGCCGCGCCGCGGCGGGCAACATAATCCCCTCCTCCACCGGCGCCGCCAAGGCCGTGGGCAAGGTCATTCCCGAGCTCAACGGAAAGCTGACCGGCATGTCCATGCGCGTTCCCACGCTGGACGTCTCCGTGGTTGACCTGACCGTGAATCTGGCAAAGCCCGCAAAGTACGACGAGATATGCGAGGCCATGAAGAAGGCCGCCGAGGGCGAGCTCAAGGGCATTCTGGGCTACACCGAGGACGCGGTTGTCTCCTCCGACTTCCTGGGCGACGCCCGCACCTCCATCTTCGACGCCAAGGCCGGCATAGCGCTGACCGACACCTTCGTTAAGGTCGTGAGCTGGTACGACAACGAGATGGGCTACTCCAACAAGGTGCTGGAGCTGATAAAGCACATGTACAGCGTTGACCACAAGTAAAGAAGCAAAAAAGCGGAGGCTCAACTGAGCCTCCGCTTTTTGCTGTCAGGAGGAAGCTTTGCGTCGGGCCGCAGACGGGGAACATTTTAATAATGGGAGTTGTGGAAGTGAGAAAAAATATTGTTTAGGCGGAGGCTATCTTTTTGCAGAAAAATGTGGTAATATTAAAAAATAGGTTATTAAAGAATCCTGAACAGAGACTTACAGGAGGTGAAATTTTGGCATATTTTGATATTTTGGCCGACTCGACCTGTGACCTTACGGTTGAGCAGGCGGAGGAGCAGGACATAAGCATACTGCCGGTCGGGGTGAATGTAGGCAGCAGCAGCTTCATGCACTACGCGGACTGGCGCGAGCTCAGCCGGCGGGACTTTTACGCCGCGCTTCGCTCGGGGCTGAAGGTGGGCACAAGCGCGACCGCGCCGTCATACTGGTTGGAGGCGATGGAGGCCTCGCTTAAAAACGGCAGGGACGTGCTGGCCGTGCCGCTGTCATCCACGCTTACGGGAGGCTACAACAACGCCTGCATAGCAGCGTCCGAGCTGCGGGAGGAGTATCCCGAGCGGAAAATTATAGTGCTTGACAGCCTTTGTGCCTCGCTCGGGACCGGCATACTTCTCAAGCAGCTTGCCACCTGGCGGGTTGAGGGCATGTCTGTGCAGGACGCGGCCGCCCACGCCGAGGGCGCGAAAACGCGCATAGTGCACATGTTCACGGTGGACAGCCTCGACCATCTGCGCCGTGGGGGGAGAATATCCGCCGCGGCGGCGATAATCGGCTCGGTGCTGGCGGTAAAGCCGATACTCAACTTTGACCGCGAGGGTAAAATCTCCGTCATCTCCAAGGCGCGCGGACGCAAAAACTCTGTACGCGAGCTGGCGGGATATGTGGAAAAACAGTCGCGCGGAGAGGGGAAGCGGGAGGTATACATCACCCATGCCGACTGCGAGCAGGATGCGCAGCTTCTTGCCGGGGCGGTGAGGGACATATACGCGGACGCGGAAATAACGGTCAACTGCATGGCCCCCGTTCTGGCCGCGCACGCGGGACCCGGCGGCCTGGCGCTGTTCTTTGCCGGAAAGAGGCCGAAATAATATTCGAACGCAGAATGAAAATATAAATATCTGAAATCGTGGAGCTTCCTCTCCCGTATTTCGGGAAGGAGACTGAAATGAGTGTTTCCGGAATAATTATGATAATCATGGCCGCGTTCTTTGTGCTGGGCGCATTGGACCGGCTGTTCGGCAGCCGCTTTGGACTGGGCGGAGAATTTGAGCGGGCGTTCGGGCTCATGGGACCGACGACACTCTCCTGCGTGGGATTGATGTCGATTGCTCCGGTGCTGGCCTCTCTGCTCGGGGGCGGGGTGAGGGCGCTGTTCTCGCTCGTAGGCGCGGACGCGGCGATGTTTCCGGGCATAGTCATGTCCTGCGACATAGGCTATCCGCTCGCCGCCGCGCTGGCCGAGGATCAGAATCTGGCGCTGTTCGGCGGACTTGTGGTCGGCTCGGTGATGGGCAACGCGATATCCTTTGCCATACCCGTAGCCTGCGGACTGATACGCAGGGAGGATTACCGGCCCTTTGCAATAGGTATTCTTGCCGGCTACATATTTGACCCCGTGGCCTGCTTTATCGGCGGCCTTGCGATGGGGCTGCCGGCGCTTACGGTGCTGATAAACCTGATACCGGTGATAGTTGTCGCGGCGGTGGTGGTCTGCGGGCTGCTGCTGGCGCCGAACGGGACGATAAGAGCCTTTCGCGTTTTCGCAAAGCTGCTGCTTGCGGTGATAACCGTCGGTCTTGCAGGCGCGGCTGTGGAGGCGATGACCGGGCTGGTTGTCATACCGGGCATGAAGCCAATAAGCGAGGGCTTTCGCACCGTGGGCACGATAGTGCTCTCTCTGGCAGGCTCGCTGCCGCTGCTGTACGTGCTGCGCCGCGCGCTGTCAGGGCCGCTGAAAAGGCTCGGAGAGCGCACGGGGATAAACGACGTGGCCGTGCTCTCCACGGTTATTGCGCTGACAAGCCTTGTGCCGGGCTATTCTGATTACAAAAACATGAATGTGAAGGGCAGGGTATTTTTCGCCGCGTTTTCCGCCTCGGCAGGCTGTATGCTCGGCTGCCACCTTGGCTTTACCTCCTCGGTTGACAGGAGCGTGGTGATGCCGATGCTGCTGGCAAAGTGCTGCGCGGGAGTGTTCGCGATGGCCTCCGCGGCGTTTTTCGCAAGGCGCATTTTCAGCGTGGAGGAGCTGGCGGGAATAAATTAACATTTCATGCAGAATTTTTCAGAAAAGATTATGATAACGCTTTACAAACAGCGGAAAATATGATAGAGTAAACAAGCTTGTGCCGCCGCGCTCAGTTTTGGGAGTACCTTTCGCCCCCTTACTTGGCCGGACGGATTAAAAAAACAGAAAGGACAGTTTCAAATGATTACCAAAACTCAGAAGGCCGAAGTAATCGAGGCCAACAAGACTCACGAGAGCGACACCGGTTCCCCCGAGGTCCAGATTGCAATACTCACCGAGCGCATCCGCCAGCTCACCGCGCATCTGAAAGAGCATCCCAACGACGACCACAGCCGTCTGGGCATGTACAAGATGGTCGGTAAGCGCCGCCGTCTGCTGGACTATCTCACGAAGAAGGACATCGAACGCTATCGTGCGATAATTGCAAAGCTGGGCATCCGCAAGTAAGGGACCAGCCTTTTCCGAAGGGTATGAAGGTTTTTGTTCAGGGGACAATTCAATATTGTCCCCTGAAATTTTATGGACAAGCCCCGCGCAAATGATAGCGTGCCTCGCAGAGTTCGCGGCGCGCACGCCGCGAATAGGTTTAAATCGTTTTTTCCGGCGGTGTGTACGTCGAAAAAAACACTTTGCGCGTAGCGAGCGTCGAATTGCACGCCACAGGCGGGCAACCGAGGCGCAGAGCGTAGCGAAGCCACTCAAAAAAGAGACTGTGTCTCTTTTTTGATTTTGAAAGGAGAACACGATATAAACATGATAATCAACAAAAAGCAGTTTGACGTAAAAAATTACGAGATAGACTTCTGCGGCCGCCCGCTGAAGATGCAGGTTGGCAAGATGGCCGAGCTGTGCAACGCGGCCGTGCTCGTTCAGTACGGAGAGACCACTATTCTGTGCACCGTAACCGCCTCGGCCCGCCCGAAGGACGGCATTGACTACTTCCCCCTCGCCGTGGACTTCAACGAGAAGCTCTACGCCGTGGGACGCATTCCAGGCAGCTTCATGCGCCGCGAGGGGCGCCCCTCACTGCCGGCCGTGCTGGCCTCGCGCCTTATTGACCGCCCGATGCGCCCGCTGTTCCCCTCGGACCTGCGCAACGACGTGGTTATCTCCTGCGACGTGCTCAACATTGACCGGGACTGCTCGCCCGAGATTACGGCCATGATAGGCGCCGCCGCCGCCGTGGCAATCTCAGATGTACCCTTCAACGGGCCCATTGCCGGCATAGTGCTCGGCTGGGACGGCAAGAATTACCTGTTCAACCCCACTAAGGAAGAGCGCGAGCGCAACCTCATGACCACCACCATCGCCGCCACACACAAGAAGATTGTCATGATTGAGTCCGAGGCAAAAGAGGTCCCCGACGACGTGATGTATGAGGGCATTGTACAGGCCCACGAGAAGGTGCAGTGCGTGCTTGACCTGATCGATAAAATGGTCGCGGAGATTGGCAAGCCGAAGTTTTCCTACGAGCATGCGGCCTTTGACGACGAGCTGTTTGAAAAGCTGGCTGCAAATGAGTTCGAGTCCATGGAGCACTGCATGGACACCGACGACAAGAACGTGCGTGAAGCGCGCGTAAACGAGTGGATAAGCATGGTCGAGGAGAAGTACGGCGAGGAGCATCCGGACCTGATGCAGTACATGGACGAGATACTCTACAAGCTGCAGAAGAAGGTCGTCAAAAAGTGGCTGCTGGCCGGCAAGCGTGTTGACGGCCGCGCCATGAACGAGATTCGCCCCCTCGCCTCCGAGGTCGGACTTATTCCGGGCGTGCATGGCTCGGGCCTTTTCACCCGCGGACAGACCCAGGTGCTGTCCATCGCCACGCTCAACACCCTGTCGATGAACCAGAAGCTGGACACGATATGGGAGGAGACGGAAAAGCGCTTCCTGCACCACTACAACATGCCCTCCTATTCCACCGGCGAGGCGCGTGCCTCCCGCAGCACCAGCCGCCGCGAGTACGGCCACGGCGCGCTTGTTGAAAAGGCGCTTGAGGCGGTTATTCCGCCGGTTGAGGAGTTCCCCTACGCCATCCGCGTGGTCAGCGAGGTGCTGTCCTCCAACGGCTCGACCTCTCAGGGATCTGTGTGCGGCACCACCATGGCGCTCATGGACGCCGGAGTGCCGATAAAGGCTCCTGTAGCGGGCATCTCCTGCGGACTTATTCAGGACGGCGACGACTTTACCACATTCATCGATATTCAGGGCGTGGAGGACTTCCACGGCGAGATGGACTTCAAGGTTGCCGGCACCAAGGACGGCATCACCGCAATCCAGATGGACCTGAAAAACGACGGACTCAAGCACGAGATAATCAAGGAGGCTTTCCGCATCACGAAGGAGGCTCGCTTTGACATTCTCGACCAGATAATTCTTCCCGCTATTCCCGAGCCGCGCAAGGAGCTGGCCAAGACCGCGCCGAAGATGATTCAGATGAAGATTAACCCCGACAAGATTCGCGAGGTTATAGGCTCCGGCGGCAAGGTTATCCAGAAGATAACCGCCGACACCGGCTGCAAGATAGACATCAACGACGACGGCAACATCTATATCGCCTCCGAGGACATCGAGGCCTGCCGCGCCGCGCGCACCACGATTGAAAACATCGTGTTTGAGCCGGTTGTGGGACAGCTCTACTACGGCAAGGTTGTGCGCATAATCCCGATAGGCGCCTTTGTGGAGCTCGTGCCGGGCAAGGACGGCATGGTCCACATAAAGGATCTGGAATTCAAGCGTACAGAAAAGGTTGAGGACGTGCTCAACATCGGCGACCACACATGGGTCAAGGTAACCGAGATAGACGACCGGGGCCGCGTCAACCTCAGCCGCAAGGACGCGCTCAAGGAGCGCGAGCAGCAGGGCCTAAAGGATTAAGTTAATATTCAGTAAAGCTTGGAGCCGCGGCTTATGGCCGCGGCTCAGCTTTTGCTTTCTTGACGGATTTCCAGCCGTCAAACTCAGGGTCCATGCCTGCGCGGCGCTGTCTGAGGTAGTCGTCGAGGCAGCGGCGAACCTCGCCGGAGAGGGCGAGTAGGGCGGGGAGGTTGAGCAGGCACATCGCACCCATGAGCGCGTCGGCGACGTTCCAGACAAGCTCCATGGGGCTTACACAGCCGAGAAAGCTCAGTATGCAGGCGATAAGGCGCGCGCTCTCGGACAGCAGCCGCGGCGGACGGCGGCGGAGAATATAGGTCAGGCAGTTGTCTATGTAAAAGAAATTGCCCAGCAGCGAGGTGAAGGCAAAGAGCACCATTGCCGCGGTGATAAACACCGGACCGGCCGCGCCGAAGCTCATCTCCGCCGCGGTCTGGACGTATGGCATACCGGCAAGAGCGGGGGAGGGAGAGACCCCTGAGCACAGGCACATCAGCGCCGTGGCCGTACACAGCGCGCTGTCGATAAGGACCGACAGGGTTTGTACAAGCCCCTGCTTGACGGGGTGGGACACCTGCGCGCTGGCCGCGGCGTTAGGCGCCGAGCCGACACCGGCCTCGTTTGAAAACAGGCCGCGGCGCACGCCGTACATGACGCAGGAGCCGGCAAAGCCGGAGAAGATTGCGCGCGCGTCAAAGGCGCAGCGAAATATCTCGGCAAGCGCTCCGGGTAGAATATGTATATTCCGAAGGACTACGATGAGCGCCGTGCAGAGGTATGTCAGCGCCATGAGCGGTACAAGCGTCTCGCTTATTTTGACGATTTGTCCCTCGCCGCCAAGCAGGCAGAACAGGCAGACAAGCGCCAGAGCCGCGCCGATTATGGCCGGCGTTATATCCGCGCGGTAAAAGCCATAGCCTGAAAAGGAGGACTGAAGGTTGTACGACGAGAGCATGTTGAAGCCAAGCCCGTAGGTCAGGATTAGGCAGAGACAAAACAGCACTGCGGGAGCGCGGCTGCCGGAGACGGCCTCAATGTAGCAGGCGGGACCGCCGAACAGGCCGCCGCGCCCGTCGCGCCGCCTGTAAACCTGCGCAAGAACGGACTCGGCAAAGCCCGTCGCGCCGCCTATGAGGGAGATAAGCCACATCCAGAATACCGCGCCGCTGCCACCCATACATATTGCCGTGGACACGCCGACTATGTTGCCGGTACCCACGCGCGAGGCGGTCGAAACCATCAGAGCCCCGAAGGAGGACACGGCGCCGTCTTGTTTCGGCCGTTCCGATGTTACGCGCAGGGCCTCCGGCAGCAGTCGAAGCTGCACAAAACCGCAGCGGAACGTGAAATAAACTCCCGCGCCGAGCAGCAGCACGATAAGCAGCCTGCTATAAAGAAAATTGTTAAGAGTATTTAAAAGCTCTGCCGTGGAAAACTCCCCCTTACAAAAACGCAGTAGGACAGTTTAACTCCATCAGGCGGAGAAATTACGCGCAGAGTGTCGGCGCGGCATGTTCACAAAATGTTCTAAAAATGTTCATCAATTTGCCTTGCCAGTTTCAGGATGGCTGAGTATAATTTTAAATAGCTAATTGTTTTTTCATGCTTCTGAGCGGCGAAAATGTAAAGAAAAGCTTAAGAATGGGTTAAAGAGGTTGACATTCCAGCTTGTGTAAGGTGTAATTTATAGCTGAGCAAGTCCGGAATTAAAAATAACGGTCCCGAGAAGCGAAGAACGGGGCCGTGTACCCGAGTATGAAAGGAGCCCCCGCATATGACTGCGACGAAACCCAAAACCGAAACGGAACAGACGACTAATGACCTGCCGGCGGAAGCACCGGCACCGAAGAAAAGCCGGCGCAAAAAGCCGAAGCATCTCAAACGCTGGATAATCCTCGGCGTGATTGTGCTGATAATAGCCGCGTTTGTGATACGCACCGTGTCCACCGGCAAAAAAATGATTGAGGCCATGACCGCCTACACGGAGGAGCCTGTCGCGGAGCGGACCATAGTTCACTCGCTGACCGGCAGCGGCACGCTTGAGCCGGCAAACTCCTACACCCTGACCACGCTTATCGAGGGAGAGGTGCTCGCCGCGGACTTCGAGGAGGGCGACATCGTGGAAAAGGACTCGGTGCTCTACGAGGTGGACAGCTCGGACGTGGCCAACAACATCGAGCGCGCTGAGCTCTCGCTCAACCAGGCCCGGCGCAGCTACAGCAGCACCGCGGATATGCGTTACATAAAGGCCAACACATCGGGTACGCTTTACTCGCTGGATGTCAGGGTCGGCGACGACGTTTCGCCGGGTCAGGTTATCGGCAGCATACGCGACAGCGACACCATGACGCTGGAGCTGCCCTTTCCGGCGGACAACGCGCTGAGCTTTTACGCCGGACAGAGCGCGGAGGTCACGCTCGACGGCTCTTTTGAAACGCTCTGGGGTACGGTGGAATCGGTTTCGGGCAGCGACATTGTGGGGCAGGGCAACATGATAACGAGGAATGTCACCATAGCTGTGAATAACCCCGGCGGACTGAGCAGCACACAGGCCGCGACGGCCAGGGTGGACGGCATCGGCTGCTCCGCCAGCGGAATGTTCAAGTGCAACTCAGAGAGCATGCTGACAGCGAGCTCCGGCGGCACGGTTACGGCCGTGAACGTGCAGGAGGGCTCGTATGTGACGAAGGACCAGGCGGTAGTGACGCTTGGGGGAAAGAGCCTCAACGACAGCATACAGAACGCGGCCGACAACCTGCGCAGCGCGGAGCTGTCCATGGAAAACACCAGGGAGCAGCTTGACAACTACACCATAACCTCGCCGATAGGCGGCACCGTGGTGAACAAGGAATACAAGGCCGGCGACACGATAGAGGCTGGCAAGCAGCTTTGCACGATATACGACCTGAGCTATCTTGAGATGGTGCTGAACATAGACGAGCTGGACATCTCCTCGGTCAAGGTGGGACAGAAGGTGCGGATAACCGCAGACGCGGTGAAGAACGAGGAGTTTGAGGGCACGATAACGAAGGTGTCTGTGGCCGGAACGACCTCGGGAGGGATAACCTCATACCCCGTCACGGTGAGGATAGACGAAACGGGAGGACTGTTGCCGGGGATGAACGTGGACGCGGAGGTTGTTGTTGACAGCGTGGAAAACGCCCTGTCCATACCCGGAACGGCGATAAGCCGCGGGGCGGGCGGAAGCTCCGTTGTGCTTGTAACCGCGGCGTCGCCCAGCGCGGCGAACGCCATCGACCGTCCCGCGCCCGAAGGCTATGTCTACGTGGAGGTCGAAACCGGCGTGGGAGACGGAGATTACTTCGAGATTGTCAGCGGCCTTCAGGAGGGAGACACTATAGCCTACATGCCTCCTCAGACGAGCAACATATACGGAATGTACATGGCCATGGGCGGCAACGTCGATGTCTCCTATACGGAAGGTGGCGGTCCGAATTGAGCTCTCTTATAGAATTTCGCGACGTGTGCAAGCTCTATCACATGGGCGAGTATACCGTCGCCGCGGCGGACCACATCTCCATGAGCATAAACAAGGGCGAGTTCGTGGCAATAGTCGGACAGTCCGGCTCGGGAAAATCGACCTGCATGAACATAATCGGCTGTCTGGACGTGCCGACCTCGGGCACCTATCTGCTGGACGGACGCGACGTCGGCAGCATGAACCGAAACGAGCTTGCCGCGATAAGAAACGAGCTTCTGGGCTTCATTTTTCAGCAGTACAACCTCATGCCTAAGCTCAACCTTCTGGAAAACGTGGAAATTCCGCTGATGTACGCGGGCATGGGCAAGGCGGAGCGGCGTGCGCGCGCAAGGGAGGTGCTCGAGCAGGTGGGTCTGGGCGACAAGCTCAAGCACCGGCCAAGCGAGCTGTCCGGAGGACAGCAGCAGCGTGTGTCTATTGCCCGCGCGCTGGCGGGGCGTCCGGCGGTGATACTGGCCGACGAGCCGACAGGCGCGCTGGACTCGCGCACCAGCCGCGAGGTCATAAACATGCTCAAGCAGCTCAACGAGCAGGGCAACACCGTTGTGCTGATAACGCACGACAACTCAATCGCCGTGCAGGCGCAGCGCATTATCCGTCTGGAGGATGGGCACGTGATATACGACGGCGACGCACACGCGCCCGAGGCGGTGGTGACGCCGCATTTTGCCGGAGGTGAGACGGCGTAATGAACTTTTTTGAAACCTTCAAGCTGGCGCTGAAAAATATTTTCAGCAGCAAAATGCGCTCGTTCCTCACCATGCTGGGCATCATCATCGGTGTGTGCGCGGTTATTGTTATAGTCGGACTGGGAAACGGCATGTCGAATTACATACAGGACAGCTTTGCCGACGTGGGCACCAATATGCTCCAGGTGCAGGTAATGGGCCGAGGCACCTCCCGACGCGCGACGGAGGAGGACATGTACGATATCATGGACGCCAATACCGACTGCCTGGACCAGATTTCCCCTCTTGTGTCGATGTTCGAGCCTGTTAAGATAGGCTCGGAGACCTACAGGGGCACCAGCGTGGCCGGAGTGAGCGAGGACTATTTCTCCATGCGCGGCTACGGCGTGGAGCAGGGGCGCGGGCTTGAGTACATGGACATGGTCAACCGCAGCAATATCTGCGTGGTTGGGAAATACGTCTCCGACACCTACTACGGAGGAGAGGCGGTGGGCGAGTCGTTAAAGATTGGCTCAACGAAGCTGGAGATAGTCGGCGTGCTCGAGCAGGACGCGGATGAGATGGACGAGGGCGGTGTGGACGATTACGTGTATCTGCCGTACTCCACGGCCTCGCGCGTGTCGCATACGGGCACTTTCGGCAGCTACGCCGTGACGGTGCACACCGAGGAGCAGGCCGCGCAGGGAAAAAAGGCGATTGAGGACGGACTCTACAAGATATACGGCAGCTCCGACGCCTACGCCGTGGTCAGCGCGGTGGAGCTTATAGACATCCTCACGAGCATGGTGGACACCGTTATAGTGGTGCTGACTATAATCGCGGCCATATCCCTTGTGGTCGGCGGTATCGGGATTATGAACATAATGCTCGTGTCCGTGACCGAGCGCACGCGCGAGATAGGCATACGCAAGGCTCTCGGCGCGCGGGAGGGGACGATATTGCAGCAGTTTGTGATTGAGGCGGCCACGACCTCGGCAATAGGCGGGGTTATCGGAATCGGCTTGGGCTATGTGCTCTCGGCGGTGGCGACGCAGCTTATTGCGGCGCTCATGCAGGAGGCGATGACGGTCGCGCCTTCGAGCGCGTCGGTGCTCACGGCATTCGGCGTATCCGCGGGAATAGGCGTGCTGTTCGGCTATCTGCCCGCGAGAAAGGCCGCGCGCCTTAACCCGATTGAGGCGCTGAGATACGATTAAGGGGAGGAAGGTTAAGGTATGAAAACGAGAGTATTGAGCCTTTTGACGGCGCTGTGCGTAATGTGCTCGCTGCTGGCCGTCCCCGCGTCGGCCGCGGGGGAGGACACAGCGGTGCAGACCGTGCGCGCGCTGGGAATAATGAAGGGCGACGAAAACGGCAGCATGAACTTAGGCCATAACGTCACGCGCGCGCAGCTTGCGAAAATGCTGTCCGCCGCCTCGCCGTTCAAGGACAGCATAAGCGACTCCGGCAGCGGCTATTCGCTGTTCAAGGATGTAAAAAGCGACTACTGGGGCTCGGAGTACATTCGTCTCGCGGTGGAGCAGGGCTGGATGGTCGGCTATACGGACGGCTGCTTCCGTCCTGACGACACGGTAAAGCTTGAGGAGGCCTGCACTGCCATTCTGCGCGTGCTGGGCTATGACTCGTCGTCGCTGGCCGGCTCCTTCCCAGGGGCGCAGCTGAGCAAGGCCAGCGCGCTTGGCCTGCGGGACGATGTGAAGGCGCAGCAGGGGAGCGCGCTGACGCGCAGGGACTGCGCGCTGCTGTTTTACAACATGCTCAACGCAAAAACGAGCACCGGGCAGGTGTATGCCTCGACGCTCGGCTACTCGCTTGTGGACGGAGAGGTGAACTACACCGCCGCCGCGCTGGACAATCTCAGCGGCCCTTATGTCGCTGACAGCAGCGTGACGCTGCCTTTCGCGCCGCTGACGGTATACCGCAACGGAAAGGCTTCGGACTCGGCTGCGATAAACCGTTACGACGTTTACTATTACAACGAGGGCATGTCGGTGTTGTGGGTATACACAAACCGGGCCTCCGGAAAGATTGACGCGCTCAGTCCGAGCAGCACCTCGCCGACCTCGGTGACGGTGTCGGGAAAGACCTATGCCATCGGCTCGTCCTCGGCGACCTATAAGCTCTCGGCCATGAGCGGAGACACGTCGGGCAGCACTGTGACGCTGCTGCTGGGTATGGACGACAAGGTTGTGGACGTGCTCACGGGCACGGCGGTCAACACGGTGTACTACGGCGTGGTAACCTCCTGCCGGCAGCAGGTGGACGATAAGAGCAGCGCCGTGGTGCAGACAAATGTCGGAGTGACCACCACAGACGGCGCGCGACGTACATTTACGCTCGAGGGACGGCAGAGCTATTCCGCGGGGGATGTAGTGAGTGTGAACGTAACCGACAGCGGAGTGCGCCTGAGCGGCATATCAAAGCGGCAGATGCGGGGAACGGTCAATTCCGACGCGAGCCGCTTCGGTGAGCGAAGCTTTGCTCCGGATGTGGAGATTCTCGACGTCAACGAGCTCGGCGGTGCGGCGTCAATAGAGGCCAAGCGCCTTGCCGGACGCACTCTTGAGGACAAGGATGTGCTTTACTACGGACTGGATGAAAACGGCGCGATAGAGTATCTGATACTCAACGACGCAACGGGTGATTTGTGGACCTACGCCTATCTCAAGAGCATAGACGACATGTCATTTGGACTGAACGTTAACGGAGTGTATACAATCATTGCAGGTGGTGTGGAGCAGGTAATACCGTATTCCGATACCAAGTATACCGTTGCAGTCGGCGGCATTGCGATATCCTACGACGAGGATGGCAGCGTGAAAACAATGAAGAAGCTGGAGCAGTGTACGCTGACAAGCTTCGGAGCTGAGTGGGCGACTGCGGGCAACCAGCGTGTGGCCGTGTCGGAGGATGTGCAGGTGTATCTGCGTGACGGCGGGAGCTACTACCTCACGGGAATTTCGGCGGTCAACGCGCAGGATTACACACTCACGGGCTGGCGCGATTCCTCCGGTTCCGCCGGCGGGCAGATACGCATAGTCATCGCGGAGAAGAAGTAAAAAATATAACACCCTCATCAGAGGGTGTTATATTTTTAAGACTGACAGAAGCCTCACGTTAGGAGGAAAATCGAAAGCGGATGTATAGTCAAGAAAGGGCAGCAGACGGGAGTGTTATGACATTTCCTCAGGAATAACTTCTAAAAAATTAGATAAAGCAAAGCACTGATAAATAAACCGGCTAAAACTTGGTCGGTTTATTCTACTTTGTCGGCACAATGAATAGTGCCTTGATTTTTCTACCGTATTTTGCATTTAAGGCACGGAAAAAAACGGACAGATAGTGGACAAGCAATCCGCTCCATACTGCAGCCATTATGTAAACGATAAGGCGTTGCTGAAATCCCCATTCTTTCGGATAAATATTCGAGGTAAATTCCCTCCAAGAGGAGTGGCTGAGATACAACGAAAAGCTAAAAGAACCGAGCCAGGAGAATATACTGGACCGGAAGAGAACCTCGTCGAAAGTAGTATTGGACCATGTGATTGTTACTCCGATCATAAACAGAAAGAAAATGAGGTAATCCACTCGGGAGGAAGGATACTTACAGCAAAGAATGATTGTGACAATATAGCATCCCCACTCAATTAACATAAGCATTGACTTAGCAAATACAGTCCACTTATTTTTACCGAGTGCCATGCCGGCCTTGTAGCAAAGGCAACCGGCGCACAACCCAGATGTACCTCGTATAGTACCCTTCAGAATCCAGCCGTTCCAATCCTCAAGATTGGAAAGAGTGCCATATGTTTGCCAGAAACCACCCAGAATGAAAAGCATAATAACCAGAGCAATGATATAGAAACTATCCTTAAATTTCTTTATTAGCGGATAAAGTACAAGCATGTTTAAAAGCATCGAAGAAATATACCATGTAGGCCCATTATAACTGGGTAAACGAATACCGCTATTTTTAATCATCAAGAGAT
Source organism: uncultured Eubacteriales bacterium (assembly GCA_949744025.1). Lineage (GTDB taxonomy): Bacteria > Bacillota > Clostridia > Oscillospirales > Oscillospiraceae > JAMPGF01. Next base: position 3,682 of record CATJWA010000190.1, on the reverse strand, counting down.
CTGGCAAAGACTTGATGATGTCGATGCCAATTTTACTCCAGTCGGCAATGCCGGCATTATAGTGGAAGACAATAAAGGCAAGACTAAAGGCGATGATAAAGTTCGGCATCAGCCTTGATATCTTCTTTTTCATGAAACGGTAGGTATCTAACCCTATATTCTCCTCAGAGCTTCGTGCAGCGGACGCACACATCAAACAGCCGGAAACAATGAAAAAGAACTCAACGCCGGCACCACCGTTGATGACGATCCTGTTCTCCTGGTAGCTTGTCATCATACGGGAATGGAACAGAACAATCAAGACCACAAAAACAAATTTCAAAAAATCAAGTGCATTTCTATTTGATTTGACTCCCACAAATATTACTCCTCCATCATGTTTTCAGTCATCTATCGTACTTCAGTACGCATACGGAGAGCGATGGATATAAAAAGATCAAATATTATAATCAATGTCTATCTTAGTTCCAACGTACTGTTGAACCTCATTCTCGGCTTTTTGGAGAAGTTCACTCTTTTCGCCGCCTCTCCAGCCGGGAGATGTCGGAAAAATGACAAATGAACTTTTTTCAAGAAATTCGATTACCCTGCATGGTATGATCTTTTCATCAGCAATATAAACCTCGCCGCTGCTGTTTTTGGCAAGAAACAATTCATAAATATAACTGGTACGAGTGATCATGTTGCTATCGCTGGTGATGAAATTTCCTAAGCAATAATTCACGGGCACCCTTTTTCCCGAAGATGTTATAATCTCGTCATATTTCTGAACAGCGTGAGGGTGGCTGCCAACAATACAGTCCGCTCCAGCTTCTGCAATCTCGTTTGCGCATTTGAGCTGGCTTTCCTGAACATCGTGCGTGTAGTCCTTGCACCAGAAATGGATATAGACAATTGTGAATTCTGCGCCGTCCTCCCTCGCGTTTTTCAAATCAGTTTTTACGCGTTCCTCAGAATACAAATTCAACATAGTGGCCCTGCCCTCTTCTGTGAAACACTTCTCATCCAGGCTGCTATTAAAGTGTTCTGTGTAGGAAAAAAAAGCAACCTTGATCCCATTTATGTCTACGAGCAGATAACGTTTATCCCCTTCATCCGTAAAAGCTCCAGTATGCATAAGACCATTGTTCTGTACATTTTCAATAGAGGTCTTTAGGCCGTTCGCACCGGTATCACAAGTGTGGTTATTAGCCATAGTGACCGCATCAAGGCCAGCGTAGCGGAGAGCCTCCAGATACTCTATTGGAGCATTACAATGATATCTGTCGTCCAGTTTGTGCTTGTCAATTGCATAGGGATAATCCGGAGCAACAGAAGTTTCCAGGTTGGCGATGGCAAAATCGGAAGCTTCAAATACTTTTTGAACCTTGGAGAAGCATGGTTCAAAGAAAAACTTATCATTATGAAAAACTGACCGAGACATGACAGGCTCGCACATCAAATCGCCAGCGCACATAATTCTTGCTGTATTATCTATCGTGGGAGTTATATACTTGTAGAAGTTTTCTCTCTTTTCATACCTTACAGGGCTTGCGCTGCTACTTGCACGACTCCAGTCTCCATAATATGGTTCATCCTTATGGTAATTTATTTCAGCACCAAGGGTTTCCTCTATGGGCAGTATATCGGCTTCGGCAATATCCCTGCTAAAGTATTCGGTCTTAACGGCATATATATATATATATATATATCATTGCTGGAATCATAAAAAGAATAAAAAGAATTATCAGAGAGTTCCTTATCTGTATGTCTTGCTGTCCCATAAAAATACGCCTCCAATTAAAACAACATTTTTCAAAATGCTGTAAGCTATATACTTTGTAATACACATAGAATATAGCTTTAGCATCTGTGATTGTCAAGAATGTGCTGTCCGCATTTGACTGTGATCCCTTTGCATTGGGCAAACACTATATTGGGATATCAGTTGCCTTCCGTGAAGCCGCCGAAAAAGCGGGTGTACAGCGGAATAATAACGCCGCCGGCGCTGTTGCCGAGGGTCATGACGAGAAGGTACAGCAGGGTTTTGGCGCTCCAGGCGCGGCCGGCGGTGAAATAGAACATATTGGCCACGCAGTGCTCAAATCCGGCGAGAATGAACACCATAATCGCGAATATTATGGCAAGGTATTTCCCGAGCGCGTGGGGAATTTTCCTGTAGCCCTCGACCGCGAGGCATATCAGGAGGTTGCAGAATATTGCCAGAATGAAAATGCTCAGCAGACTGTCGCCCAGCTTCACCGAGCAAAGCTCTGCGGCCTTTTCGCACAGCGCAGCGCCGGAGCGCGTGAGCAGCATTGCCTGCGCGCTCAGCCATGCGCCCGTGAAATTGCCTGACCATATTACGAGCAGGGTCAGACAGTAAGAGGGAGGGTTTTCAAACACATAGCAGACCTTTCCCGTAAAGAGGTTCAGCCCCATCGACAGTATGGCAAACAGGCCGACGGAAAACAAAAATGCTCCGAGAAAACGGTTCTCGACGCTGAGAAAAACCGTGCCTCCGACGCCGATGAACAGCCCCGACATCACGGCAGGGACAAAGATTTTCAGAAAACGCATAAGTACACTCCATTCCAGACGCACCTTTTTTCAACAGAAAACAGTATAACCTGACACAAGAGGAATTGCAAGAATTTTGGTATTGATTTTTTCTAAATGCTTTAATTGAAAATTCCGCGTGCCGCCTCATGCAAAATCCAACGTGCCTGCGGCGCTACATGGGGCAGCCGTTGGCGGCTTCGCCGCCTTACGGATGCCGCATCCTCCTTGCGGGGAAAAGGATTTTCAATTTTTTAATGGATTTTAGTATGAGAGATATTTTGGACTTTTCCGAGGAAGCATGATATAATTTGAAAAAACATGTGGACGGAGGTGAAGGGCGTGAAATTTGACGGCGGTATGAAAAGGCGCCGTGCAGACAGCGACATAGCCTATGGGATTTTGTCCGCGGTCTCGGAAATTCCGCACGGACGCGTGGCGACCTATGGTCAGATTGCGAGTCTAATCGGCAGGGAGAAAAACTCACGGCAGGTTGGCGCAGTGCTCGCCTCGGCTGAGCGTTACGGGGACTATCCCTGTCACAGGGTGGTAAACCACGCGGGACGCACGGCGCCGGGGTGGAGCGAACAGGCGGAGCTTTTGCGCATGGAGGGCGTGGAGCTCAAGCCCAACGGCTGCGTGGACCTTAAGCGTTATCAATGGGACTGCTGAAAGGAGCGAGGGAGATGATATACACGACGCGCTGCGCCTCGCCGCTGGGGGAGCTGCTGCTTGCCGAGCGGGACGGCGCGCTGATTGGGCTTTGGATGCTGGGGCAGAAGTATTTTCCGGTATTCATGGGTGAGGAAGTATGTGAGAGTGCGGGGCGGCCGGCGCTGAGCGCGGCGCGGCGCTGGCTGGACGCTTATTTTGCCGGAGAAAGGCCGGAAATAAGCCCGCTGACGCTCGGGCCAGAGGGCAGTGAGTTTCGCAGGCGCGTGTGGAAGCGGCTGTGTGAGATACCGTACGGCGAAACGGTAAGCTATGGAGAGATAGCGCGCGCTCTGGCCTGTGAGCGGGGAGCCGAGAGCTTCTCGGCGCAGGCGGTCGGAGGAGCGGTGGGGCACAACCCTATATCCATAATCATTCCCTGTCACAGGGTGGTGGGCGCTGACGGAAGTTTGACCGGTTATGCGGGCGGAGT
>CATJWA010000189.1 GCA_949744025.1 uncultured Eubacteriales bacterium | reverse complement strand
GAGCTGAGCGCGGACGGCGGCGGGGGCGTTGCCGCGGCGGAGTCCGGCGGGGTGAGGTGTCTGGTTGTGGACGTGGACAGCGCGGAAAAGCGCGTGACCTTTATTATGTGACGGGGGTGCGGAGATATGAATTACAAATTTAACGACATTAAGCTGGACAAGGGGATGTACTCTGAGGCGGGGCGGTCCTTTACGCAGGTGCTCGAGAGTCTCGACCCGAGCGAGGGCTACAGGGGCACGGCCTACGAGGGGCTCGACGCCTTTCAGAGACAGCTCAAGCGCTTCGGCATAAAGGTGCGGGGCGCGGGCAGCGACTGCGTGGAGAAGTTTTTCGCCTCGAGCGCGTCGGCGGTGCTGTTTCCGGAATATGTGTCCCGCAGCGTGCGAGCGGGCATGGAGGAGGGGAACATTCTGCCGTCCATTACCGCGACGGTGACGGGCTTCGACGGGCTGGACTACAGGAGCATTTACTCCGAGAACGACGCGGACGACAAGTCGCTCAAGTTCGTGGCCGAGGGCGCGGCGATGCCTGTGACCACGGTGAAGGCAAGCTCCAACCTCGTCAGGCTCAAAAAGCGCGGGCGTATGCTCGTGGCCTCCTATGAGGCGATACGCTTCCAGCGGCTGGACCTGTTTTCGGTCATGCTCAGGCAGATTGGCGCGCAAATTATGCGCATGCACCTTGAGGACGCTATCGACGTTATTCTCAGGGGCGACGGCAACGCCAACGCGGCGCAGGTATTTACCGTGGGCGACGGCACCATCGGCGGCACGGCGGGCAAGCTCAGCTACGGCGCGCTGCTGGCATTCTGGAACAGCTTCGACCCGTACACGATGAACACGCTGCTGGTGTCTCCGGACGTGATGCTCACGCTTCTGACGCTGCCGGAATTTCAGAATCCGCTTACGGGGCTCAACTTCCAGGGCACGGGCGAGCTGACAAACCCGCTGGGGGCCAAGCTGATAAGAACGGGGGCGGCGCCCGCGGGCACGCTTATCGGGCTGGACAAGGGCTACGCGCTGGAGATGGTGTCCTCGGGCGACGTGGCGGTGGAGTACGACAGGCTCATCGACAGGCAGCTTGAGCGCGCGGCGATAAGCAGTATTTCAGGCTTTGCCAAGCTGTACGAGGGAGCTTCAAGGGTGCTGAAGGTCAAATAACGGACCGCTCCGCGGCCAGCTGCTTGAAGGGGACGGGAGCGATTCAAACCGGAAGGCGGCAGGGCTTCCGATTTGAGGGAGGAACGGGGGCGGGTTAATATCTGGGGGTGTTGGATATTTACGACAGGGAGATTTTTGATTTTGTTTCGGAGATTTATACAGAGGAGATTTCGGAGACGGCTTTGATGACGCTCTGCCGCGCGGCGGCGGGAGAGCTGAAAAGACGGCTGAGAGAGGGCGTAAGCCCGAGGGAGATAAAGGAGCTGTTCGTCACGGCGGCGGGGATGCTGGCGCTGTCGATGTACATCGCCGCGGAGGACAGGCCGCTTGTTTCGTCGTTCAGGGCGGGGAATCTGGCGGTAGGATGCAGGGCGGACGGCGGCGGGGCCACGGCCGCGTCGCTCCGCAGACAGGCCGAGGACCTGCTCGCGGCTTACCTGCGGGACGAGGGCTTCGCGTTTTTGGGAGTGAGAGGTTGAGAGACTGGTTCGGAGCGGTGAGCGCCTTTGGACAGGAGATTCGCATTTATCAGCGAGGCGGGGTGAAGGTATGCAGGGCCTTTATTCAGCCGCTGAGCCTGACGGAGCCGGAGAGGGACCTCTCTCCTACGCCGGCGGGCGGGCGCGACGGGCGCAGATACCTTATTATTACGGAGGCGGACGCCTTTGACGGCGGCGCGGGGGCCCTCGTTGAGTGCGGGGAGCGGCGGTTTGAGCTGCTGCGCTGGGAGGCTGTCGGCGGCGGCTCGCACTGTGAGGGGATTATGAGGCCAAGGGCGGGTGAATGCGATGCTTGAGGATGTGGTACAGGCGCTGCTTGAGGCGCTGGGCGCGGCGGGACTGCGGGCAGTACGGGCCTTTCGGCGGGAGGAGCTGCGCTCCTGCGAGGGCACGCTTATATGCGTGGGCGTGAAAAGCGCGAAGGGGCTGCCGGCGGGCTTCGGGGGATACCTGGGGCTCGGGACGGACCCTGAAACGGGGCTGAGCGCGGAGCTTTACGGCGCGAGATGCGAGCTTGAGCTGGCGCTGGACATTTACGCGGCGGAGGGGGCGGAAAACGGCCCGGCGGAGTGTCTGCGCTGCGCGGAGCTTATCGTGCCGGCGCTCGGGGCGGTGCCGGAGGGGCTGAGGATTGCTTCAATGG
>CATJWA010000188.1 GCA_949744025.1 uncultured Eubacteriales bacterium | reverse complement strand
GCGTCGAGCCGCTCTCCCCGCAGTCAAGGCGCGCGCCGGGCACAGGCGCCTTAATCGGACGCACTCGGAACACGCCGCCGTCACAGGTGATTTCCGCGCCGAGCGCGCGCAGGCAGTCCGCCGTGGCGTCGATGTCCCTTGAGCTCTCGCGGCAGGTAATTTCCGTTTCGCCCTCGGCCAGCGCGGCGCAGATAAGCAGACGGTGGGCCTGCGATTTTGAGGCTACGGCCCGTATCTCCCCATGTAAGGGACCGGGCTCAATCACAGCACGCATAAGCTTTTAAAACCCCGCTTCCATAAAATCCCGCGCCGCCTCAACAGCCAGAGGCAGCACCCGGCAGCGGCCTATCTCCTCGGGCACGATGATATTCACCGTGCCGCCCAGCCGCTTCTTGTCCGAGAGCATGTGCGTGTAAAGCGCGTCCATAGGCAGGTCCGTTTTCACCGGCAGGCCGAATTTTTCCAGCAGCGAGACTATTCGAGCCGCGCACTCACCGGAGCATATACCCCGCGCCGCCGCGGCCCGCGCCACAACCGCCAGCCCGACAGCCACGGATTTGCCGTGCGACAGCTCGAAATTACTCGCCGCCTCAACCGCGTGGCCGAGCGTGTGACCCAGGTTGAGCTGCCGGCGCTCGCCGTTGTCAAACTCGTCGGCGCACACGTAGTCCCGCTTTATGGACACGCAGCGCTCAAGCACGTACTCAAGGTCAAAGTCCCCGCCCCTCTCCTCAAGGTGCGCAAAAAGTGCGCTGTCGCGCAAAACGCCGTATTTTATCACCTCCGCGCAGCCGTCCGTGAAAATGTCCGCGGGCAGGGTAGAGAGCGCGTCGGGGTCGCAGATAACCCGCGCGGGCTGGCAGAACGCGCCGGCAAGGTTTTTCCCCACGGCCAGGTCAATGGCCGTCTTGCCGCCGACGGAGGAATCCACAGCCGCCAGCAGCGTCGTGGGAATCTGCACGCAGGCAATCCCGCGCAGGTAGCTGGCCGCGGCGAAGCCCGTGATGTCCCCGACCATGCCGCCGCCGAGGGCCACGGCGGCGTCGCTGCGGGTGAGGCGGCCCTCGGCCATGGAGTTGAGTATTTTCAGAAAGCTCATGCCGTTTTTGCTCTCCTCCCCGGCGGGGAGCACGCAGCGCACCGCTATCTCATACCCCGCGCCCTCAAGGCTCCGGCACAGGGCCTCGCCGTACAGCGGCCAGACCGTGCTCTCGCTTATCACGGCTATCTTCTCCGCATTTGGCAGCACCTGGCGCACGAGCTCCCCCGCGCGCCCCAGCAATCCGGAGCCTATCAAAACCTCGTACCTGCCCGAGGCGGCGACTTCAACTGCTCTCATCGTCCGTCAATCTCCTTTTTCCTCATTCTGCCCTCGTCGAGCAGGCGCTCAAGCTCGGGCGAGTCGCCGTCAATCAGCGCGGCGCGGTATTTGCCCAGCTCGTCTATTAAAAAGTCCAGCTCGTTTATCAGGTTGTCGCGGTTTTCTAAAAAAAGCTCGGTCCACATGCCGGGGTTGAGCCAGGCAACACGGGTCAGGTCCTTATAGCTGCCGGCGGAAAAGCCCTTGTGGGACGCGGCCCGGGGGCTCTTGACGTAAGCGTTGGAGATGATGTGCGGCATCTGGGAGGTAAAGGCTATGAGCTCGTCGTGGCGTTCGGCGGTGGTGACGCTGATGCTGCCGAAGCCGAGGGGGGCGAGCAGCTCCTTTATCCGGCCTAAAAGCTCCATGTCGTCAAACTCCGGCGGGACAATTACCATCGGCGCGCCGTCGAACATGTCCTCGCGGGAGTATTTGAAGCCGGAATTGTGCGTCCCCGCCATGGGGTGCCCGCCGACGTAGGTGAAGCCGTACTGCCGCGCCAGCGCAAAGCCCGCGGCGCAGACCTCGCGCTTGGTGCCCAGGCAGTCTATGACCACCGTGGTCTTTGCGATATACGGCGCGGCGTTTTTCAGGTACTCCACCGCGGCGGCGGGGTAGGTGCACAGCAGGAGAATGTCGCACCGGCCGATGTTGTCCATTGTCAGCTCCTCGTCAACGGCCTCGGCCAGAAAGGCGAAGTCCAGCACGCTCCTGCTGCGGTTGGCGGCCAGCACGCGGATACCGTCCGTGCGCTTGTAGGCCTTGGCCAGCGAGCCGCCGATAAGCCCCAGACCGACTATTCCGGCGGTCATCACAG
>CATJWA010000187.1 GCA_949744025.1 uncultured Eubacteriales bacterium | reverse complement strand
GTCGAGGAAGGCGCGGTGGTCAATTACAGCATCGTCATGCCCGGCGCCGTGATTGAAAAGGGCGCCGTGGTGCAGTATGCGATAATCGGCGAAAATACCCGCGTCGGCGCGGGCTCTCACATAGGCTCGGAGCCTACGGGCGAGGACGGCTGGGGCATAGCCACCTGCGGTCCTAACATAAAGGTTGCCCCCGGCGCGCTCGTGCCGGCCGGCGCTATGATATACGGCGATGTGGAGGTGGAAAAATGAACAACAAGGTACACGGAATTATCCATGCCTATCACGGCTATGCGGAGCTGCGCGAGCTCGGCGCAAAGAGAACCGGAGCGTCCATGCCCTTCTGCGGACGCTACAGGCTTATTGACTTTGCCATATCCTCGATGATGAACGCCGGGATACACGACGTCGGCATCATCATGCAGAAGGGCTACCAGTCCCTGCTCGACCATATGGGCAGCGGCCGCGACTGGAATATGGAGCGCCACACGGGCGGGCTGACCATGCTGCCGCCCTACGGCCTGCCGGACGCCACCAAGGGCGTCTACGCCGGCTGCATGGAGGCTCTCAACGCCGTGCGCACCTACCTGCGTGACATAAGGCAGCCATACGTCGTGCTCGCCCGCGGCGATATGTGCGCGAGCATCGACCTTGAAAAGGCCATCAACCAGCATATCTCCACCGGCGTGGACGTAACCGCTGTGTGCACCTCCGCCCCCATTTCCGACGTTCATCACAGCTATATCGTCGGTAAAGACGGCGTCGCCGAGCAGCTTCTGTGCCTGCAAACCGACAATGTCGGCGTTCATTCCCTTGAGACCTACATAATGAGCAAAACGCTGCTGACCGAGCTGGTCGAGTGGTGCGCCCACCGTGGCTGCATCCATCTCCACCGCGACGCTATAATGCACCTGATGAACGAGGGCAGGAGGATTGGCATCTATATGCACGAGGGCTATGCCCGCCTCATCGTGAACGTAAACGGCTACTATGAGGCCAATATGGATATGCTCGACCCCGCCAACCGCGCCCTGCTCTTTCCCGAGGACAGGCATGTCACCACGCGCGAGCGCATAAACGTCAGCACCTACTATGGCGACGAAGCAAAGGTAAAAAGCTCCCTCGTGGCCGACGGCTGTGTGGTTGAGGGCAGCATTGAAAACTGCATACTCTTTCCCGGCGTAAAAATTGCCGCCGGCAGCGTACTGAAAAACTGCATCGTCATGAACGACGCCGTAATCGGCTCGAATGTCGAGCTCAACTGTGTAATAGCGGATAAGGATGTCAACGTCTCCTCCTATGTCAGCCTGACCGGCAACTCCAAGCTCCCGCTTGTCATTCCCAAGCGCAGCAGAATCTGATAAACCCCTTCTACCCATCCCCTCCCCGCGCGTCAAAAAACGCAGCAACATATGCAACAAAAAATCCAACGAAAAATGGAATTGCCGAAAAAAACGGCAATTCCATTTTTTTCACCCTTCCCGCGGGCACAGCTCCATGAAAAACTCATAAAACGGCACAAGAAAGCCGAACGAGTCCGCCAGCTTCCGCGGCAGAGTCGGCTTGAGCGCCTCGCCTCCAAAATCCCTGCGGCACTCAAGCCCCAGGCACTTCCGGTTATACCACGGATTGAGCAGCTCGCCCACATCGCCCTTCGGCCGCCTGTACTCCTCGCCGTCAAGCCGAAACTCCTCCTGCCCCTCTACCATTTTCGCCAGCCGCTCCAAACGCGCGGGATTTGCGTCCACCCCCGCGCGGAAGCTCGCCATCTGCGAGGCTGTGGCCGAGTAAAAGCCCATGCCGTAGCTGTAGTCCGCCGCGCCTATCTCAAACCAGAACATGGGCCCCTGAAGCAGTCCCTCCCAGTTTTTCAGCGAAAACCACAAATGGTCCTTGTAGGGCCCCTTTCCGTGCAGCCGCCGCGCGTCTCTGTAAATTCGCGAGACATGCAGCTCCAGCCCCAGCTCCGGGTAACGCCTCTGCATCTCATCATACGTATCCCGCGCAAGCTCCTTGAAGGGCGTCATAACCAGAGCTTCAAACTCCTGCTTGTGCTCGTTGAACCACGGCCGCTCGTTGTTGAAGGCAAGGTCCCACATAAATCTGCTCGTCTGCTTTGTAAATCCCCTGAACATTTCAGTCCATCCTGTCTTTGGAATTTTCCGTTTATCTTATAAAATTGGTCCTGTAGTCCTTCTCCGCCTCCGGCGCGTTCACGCCCGACCTGGCTCCAAGCTCTATACATTTGAGCAGCCAGGCCATGTTCCGGGCAAGGTTTCTCATGCTTTGCAGCCCCTCCAAATCCTTCGCCACGTCCTCGGGGCTGTTGCCGTGAACCATGTTCCAGTAGGTCGAGGACACCACCGGCATCTGACAGATAGTGAAGTATTTGTTAAGTACGTCCAGGCTCGCCGTCGTCCCCGCGCGGCGTGCCGACGCCACCGCGGCCGCGGGCTTGTGCGCAAAATAGCGCCCCCCCGAGTAAAACGCCCTGTCCAGCGCCGAGAGTATGCGTCCGCTCGGATGCGCGTAGTAAACCGGCGTGCCGAACACAAAGCCGTCGGCCTCCTTCGCCTTTTCCACAAGCGTCTCAACCACGTCGCCTCGTATTACGCAAGCTCCGCTCTTAGCGCAGCCGCGGCAGGCCACACAATCCTGTATCGCCTCCGCTCCGAGCCAGAGTATTTCCGCTTCCACGCCCTCAGCCTTCAGCGCCCCAGCCACCTCAGTCAGCGCCGCGTTTGTGCATCCCGCTTTTCTCGGGCTTCCGTTTACAAGCAAAACCTTCATGTCAGCCTCCTGTTTTCATTTTTTGCAATATTATCTTATATTACCCTGCCCGCACAAAAAATGCAAGTCTCAACCGAAAAACTCCACTCTCAGCAATAATTTCACCTGAGTATGCAATTACCGAAAAACCGGCTCTCACTCTATTTCCACGCCAGACTCAGTCTTTCCGCGGCCCGGCTTATCTTCCCGTCCTCGAGCCCTCCGTAGCCCACCACGAGCGTGGACGGCTCCGGAGCACACCCGCGGCAAAAGGAGCTCAGCCCGCGCAGAGCTATCCCCTGCTCCGCGGCGCGCCGCAGCAGCTCGCTTTCGGAAAATCGGGGATTTGTCAGCAGGAAATGTATTCCCCCTCCGCTGCCCGAAATGCGCACCCCCTCTATTGACTCCAGCGCCGCAATCAGAGCTTCCCGACGCCGGCTGTACAGGTTCCCGACACGGCGCAGATAGCGCGCGTAAAACCCCTCGGACAGAAAGCGCGCCATTACTGCCTGCTCATAGCGCGAGACCGTGGACAGTGAAAAGCCGTGAATCGAACGGTATCTCTCAAGCAGCGGCTCCGGCAGCACCATGTACGCTATTCTTATCGACGGCGCGACGCTGCGGCTGAAGGTGCCGACATATATCACGCGTCCCGCCGTGTCCATGCCCTGCATCGCCGGCACGGGGCGCAGGCCGTAACGAAACTCGCTGTCGTAGTCATCCTCGATTATATACCGCTCGTCTCCCTCAGCGGCCCAGCGCAGCAGCTCCGAGCGCCGCCCCGCCGGCATGGTCACGCCCATGGGAAACTGGTGCGAGGGCGTTGTGTACGCAACCGTCGCGCCCGAGCCGGCCAGAGCGGAGGCGGACATGCCGCTCGCGTCAAGCGGTATAAGGCGCACAGGACTCCCCGCGTGGCGTACCGTGTGGTAGATTGAGGCGTAGCCGGGATCCTCCAGCGCGAATACCGCATCCTCCGGCAGCAGCGAGAGCAGCAGCATGCTCAAATACTCCATTCCCGCGCCCACGACTATCTGCGCGCTCGAGCACCTCACTCCGCGGTATTCCCCCAGAAACTCACACAGCGCCTCCCTCAGCGCCGCGTCGCCCTGCCGCTCTCCTATCTGAAGCAGCTCCGGTGAGGAATAAACTACCTCCCTGTTCAGCTTCGCCCATGAGGAGTATGGAAAGCCCCCCGTGTCCACCGCCGCCGTGGAAAAATCGAACTCCGGCCTCAATTTTGCCGGCGCGGCGGACTCAGCAGGACGGCGCGGCTCCGCCTCGGCGTCCTCCAGCCTGACAAAGCTCGAGACAAAAAATCCGCTCCTTGCACGGGCGTTTATATACCCCTCCGAGCACAGCAGCGCATACGCCGTCTCCACCGTCGAGCGGCTGACGCCGAGGTGCGCGCACAGCGCCCGCTTTGACGGCAGACGCTCCCCCTGTCGCATACGTCCGGAGTGTATCTCCCCTGCAAAATAGCGGTAAAGCTGCTCATACATCGGCGTCTTTGCCCTCGGGTCGAGCAGCAGCGTTATATTGTACATTTCAGCTCTCCCGTCTGACCACATTAAAAATAATAAAACTGAATATATAAATCATGCCAGATTGCGCTTATAATCATACACAAATCAGAGCAAATTGTCAATCGGAGCGTGATATCAATGAAAAAAAAGCAAACCTTTACCCCCTATCAGATAGCGTCTATAGCCATGATGGCGGCGCTGGTGTGCGTTGTTACCTTCTTCCGTTTCCCCTTAATGGGCTCGAAGGTGCATTTCGCCAACTCAATGTGCCTGCTCTCCGGCCTGCTGCTCGGCCCCGTCGGCGGCGGTCTGGCCGCTGGCATCGGCTCTGCGCTGTACGACGCGCTGTTCGGAGGCTATGACGCCATACAGTGCCTGATAACCTTCGCGTCAAAATTTCTCATGGCCCTCATCTGCGCGCTTATTGCCCGCGGCACGAGAGAGGACAGCAGCCGCAGACTGCGCGTTATAGCCGCCTGCGTCACCGGCGCTCTGTCCTATGTTGTACTTTACATGCTTAAAACCTTCGTCTATCAGCGCTTTGTCTACGGTTACCCCGGCGACGTTGTGTGGGCAACCATGCTCAGCAAGCTGCCCGCCTCGCTGATAAACGCCGTGTTCGCGATGGTTGTCACGCCGCTTATCTACGCCGCGCTGCTTCCCGCTCTGAAAAAGACGGGACTGCTTGACAGGATACGGTAAACAGTTTGACATTATCCCCGCCGTCCTATATAATAAAAAAGCTGTACCAATAGCCAGGGCAGGCAGATTTGCGAGGAAAAAATGCCTGCGGGGGGTATTGGTACAGCTTCTAAGCTAAATATCCATTATCAATGCCGCTCACGGCGGCATCAGGAACGGTGAAAAAATGCTCAAACACAAGGAAATGTACAAAAGCTTCTTCCCTCTGCTCGCCGCGATTGCGGTTCAGCAGCTTCTGGCTCTGCTGGTCAATCTGGTTGACAACATCATGCTCGGCGCCTACAGCGAGACGGCGCTGTCGGGCGCGGCGCTTGTCAACCAGATTCAGTATGTCCTCCAGATGATTACCAGCGGCATCGGCGCGGGCGCCGCCGTGCTCGGAGCTCAGTATTGGGGCAAACGGGAGGTCAAGCCCATACGCAGCGTCATCGCCATCGGGCTGAAAATAAGCCTTATCGCCGGCATAGTTTTCACCTGCGCCGCGATATTTTTCCCCTACCGCCTGCTCGGCCTGCTGTGCAACGACGCCGCGACGCTTGAGCAGGGCGTGCGCTATCTCAGCCTCATGTGCTGGACCTATCTCATTTATTCCGCCTCCGCGGCGCTGATGTACTCCCTGCGCGCGGTGCAGATTGCCTGGATTGGCACGATAATGTCGGTGATGACGATATGCATAAATGTCTGCCTGAACTACTGCTTTATCTACGGCAACTTCGGCGCGCCCGAACTGGGCGTTTACGGCGCGGCCGTCGCCACGCTCACCAGCCGCAGCGTCGAGCTCGTCGTTATTTTTGTCTACGTGCTGTTCGTGGACAAAAAGCTGAAAATGAAGGTCAGGGATTTTCTGCGTCTTGACCGCAAGTATTGGCACGACTATATCGTCGTGGCCATGCCGATGATGATAAGCGGCGCGCTGTGGGGCGTGGCCCAGGCAGCGCAGACCTCCATCCTGGGTCACATCGGCCAGACCGCCATCGCCGCGAACAGCATCGCCTCGATAATCTTCCAGCTGTTCGCCGTGTTCGGCATGGCCTGCGCGCAGACGGCCTCGGTTGTAATGGGCAACACCATCGGCGCGGGCCGGATGGACCTTGTGCGGCCGTACAGCCGCGCGATGCAGTGCATTTTCCTTTTCATGGGTCTGGCCTCCTCCGCGCTTATTCTCACCTTCCGCGGCCTCATAGTGAGCTTTTACGACATAAGCGAACAGACCCGCGAGCTTACTATGAATTTCCTGCTCATTCTGAGCATAACCACGATTGGAAGCTGCTACGAGTATCCCGTCGAGGCGGGAATCATCGCCGGCGGCGGCGACACGAAGTTCACCGCGATAGTAGACAATTCCTTCATGTGGCTTTTCACAATTCCCTGCGCGGCGCTGTCCGCCTTTGTCTTTGAGTTTCCCCCCGTCGTCACCTTCTGCGTGCTCAAGGCCGACCAGCTTCTCAAATGTATTCCCAACGCCATAGTCTGCAACCGGTATAAGTGGGTAAAGGATTTGACGGGGACGCATAAGGGCTGAAAAAAACTGTCAGGCAAAATGCCTGACAGTTTTTTACGCTTTCACTGTAGCCTTTATGGCCGCGCGCATTGCCGAGCAGCGGAAATAATACAGGGCCATTACCGCCGAGCTGAGCGTCCATGACAGAGGGTAGCACCAGAATACGGTCGTAATGCCGTTTATGAGCCTGAGCATGACAAACAGCCACAATATGCGGAATACGCAAATGCAAACAGCGCTGATTATCGTAACAGGCACCGCGGCTCCGGCGCCGCGCATTGCGCCGCCGAGTATGTCCGAGAAAGCGAATATCCATACGAAGGGCGCAAGATGCAGCATCATCGAGCGGGCAAAGTCCATGGCCTCGCGCTCTCTGGTGAAAATCTGTATCACCGGCTCAAAGCAGAGTATAATCGTCGATGCCGTCGTTATCATAACGGCAACAGCCAGCACAAGGCAGACTCTGACGCCCTTTTTCACACGCTCGTAATGCCCCGCGCCGATGTTCTGACCCACGTAGGTGGATACGGCGAGGCTCAGGGCCGACAGCGGCATATAGATAAAGCCGTCAATCTTGCTGTAGGCTGCCACACCTGCCATTGCAACGGTGCCGAAGCTGTTTATCTTCGCCTGCACCAGCAGGTTTGAGATGTTGAACATCGAGCCCTGAAGTCCGCAGGGCACAGAGATTCTTATCACGTCCGTGACGGCGACTTTGTCCAGCTTCATCTTCGTGGGACGGAAGCGGCAGTCCTCCGGCAGACGCATCATATAGCGCACCACGAGCACTGCCGAGAGGGTCTGCGCCATGATGGTCGCCAGCGCGGCGCCGGCCGCGCCCAGCTTCAGCCCCGCGACAAAGGTCAGGTCAAGAACAAGGTTGAGTATTCCGCTTATCATGAGGTAGACAAGCGGCCGCGCCGAGTCTCCGCGCGCACGAATCATGCCCGCGCCGACGTTGTAGATGAGGTTCGGCGCCGTGCCAATCAGGAAAATGCGCAGATATACCACCGCCTGAGGCAGCACGTCGTCCGGCATATCCATCAGGCGCAGCAGATTCGGAGCGAAGATAATTCCCACGGCGCTGATAAATGCCGCCGCGGCAAGGCTGAGTATGTAGGCCGCGTCGCATATCTTTTTCAGTCCGGGATAGTCTCCCGCGCCGTAGTGCATCGCGTAGAGAACTCCGGTGCCCGTGGCTATTCCGAGGAAAAAGCCTATCAGAAGATTTATCAGCGCCGCCGTGGAACCAACCGCCGCCAAGGCTATATCTCCGGCAAACTGGCCGACAACGGCGCTGTCTATCGAGTTGTAGAGCTGCTGGAAAAGGTTCGACAGCAGCATAGGGAGGGCAAAGAGGATAATTCCGCGCGTAACCGGCCCCTCCGTCAGGCTTACTGTACTGTGCTTCAATTTTGTCATCCTTTCTAACGCATGGCTTGTATCAGTATTTTGCATAAATTTTACCATTCTTTTTTGTGTAATTCACACCAAGCCTAAGCATTAACCACTAATATAGCGCAAGTGGCTCTGCTTTGCAATAGAAAGTTTGGTCCGCACGGAAAAATTGTCAAGACTCCCAATTCTGGGCTCAAGGTTCGATGCTTTTTCTGTCTTTTTCTGCTCTTAAGCTTTAAGAAGCTGTAGCAATAGCCAAAGTGTGAAGATTGGCTATTGTTACAGCTTCCAGGTTATTCAGTCAATATTTCGCCGCCCTGTCAGGCAGTCCGCCTTTTTCCAAATCGCAGCACCAGGCCCACGGCGAGCCCCATGGCGGCAGGCAGAATCCATCCCAGCCCCAGCCCGAACAGGGGCAGATACTGCTCCGCGGCCCCAACAATACCGTCGAGGTGCAGCGCAGCGCGCGCCGGCGCCGGCAGCGCCTTGAAAAAGTCCGGCAGCGCGGCCACAGCCGTGAAAGCGCTCACGGAGACATACACCGCCCTGTCGCCGCCGAAAAAGCGCGAGAACAGCGACAGCAGTATCAGCGTTATTGCCAGCGGATACAGGAACATCAATACCGGAAGTGAGTAAGCAATTATCGCGTTGAGGCCGAGATTGGCAATAAGCATCGACACCGCGGAGAATACTATTGCCCACACACTGTAGCGCGGTCCGCGCGGGAACAGCTTTTCAAAGGTCTCCCCGCAGCTTGTGATGAGGCCGACTGCGGTTTTCAGGCAGGCAAAAGTCACCGTGACCGCCAATATTGCCGCGCCGGCCTTACCGAAATAGTGCTCGGCAATCACGGCAAGGGCCTGTCCCCCGTTCTCAGACACGGGGTAGACCCCGCGGCTCTGGGCTCCAACCACGGATACGGCGACGTAAATCAGTCCCATAAGCAGGCAGCTGAATATTCCCGCTCGAACTGTGTTTGCAGCCACGTCCTCCGGCTCGGTTACGCCGAGCTCCCGTATAACCGTCACAACCACTATGCCGAAGGCGAGGCTGGCCAATGCGTCCATGGTGTTGTAGCCCTCCACAAAGCCCGTGAAAAAGGCTCCCTGTGCATAGGAATCTGCCGGCACAACCTCAGAAATGCTGCCCATTGGCGACAGCAGAGCACGCAGCACCAGTATCCCGAGGCTGAGCAGGAAAATTGGGTTGAGCACCTTTCCCACCCATGTAAGGATTCCGCTTGGACGCAGCGAGAAAAACAGCACGGCGGCAAAAAAAAGCGCGGAAAAAACCGGCAGGGCCAACGTACTGCTGCCAACAATGGGCTCGATTCCGACGGTAAAAGACACCGTGGCACAGCGCGGAATTGCAAAAAATGGTCCTATCGTAAGATACAGCGCGCAGGTGAAAAAAAGTCCATAGCGCCGCCCGATGCGCCCGCTCAGCTCCGCCAGTCCGCCGCAGCGGCTGATACCCAGCGCGGCCACGCCCAACAGTGGCAGTCCCACGCCCGTGATAAGAAATCCCGCGGCTGCCTGCCAGACATTTTCTCCCGCCATTTGGCCCATCTGCGCGGGAAATATAAGATTCCCCGCCCCGAAAAACAGTCCGAACAGCATACTTGTTATTGTGATATACTCGCTTACTTTAAGTCTCTTTTTCATCATTTTCCCCTCAACGTACATTTTTTCAGCTATTTAAATAAATTATATACTATATTTCCCTCCGTGTAAAGGCTAAATTTTACAGCACTTGCTTTTAAGCTGGGCAGCAATTATAATATACATACGACAATTATCATACTTTCAGGCTTGTAAAGAGTACGGGAAGTGAAAAAATGAGCAGATGGCTATATCCTGTCCTGTTTATTGTTATTTGTTCAAGCGTGATGTACCTGCTGTACCGAAACGGCCTTGTGTCGAGCAGGAGTATCCGTGCGCTTTTATTTACCTTCCGGCCCGGCAAGGACTTTGACAGGTTCTCTCTCGATTCCTGCACCGGCTGGCTCAGCCACACAGTCAGGCTGCGTAAGAGCGGAACATACGAATTTATTTTAGACTTGAGTCTTTCAAGTGGCAGCGTCAATGTATGCCTTATAGAGGGCAAAAAAATTTTTCTGCTTAAACTGAATTCTCAGATGCCTGCCGGCAGGGCAGAACTGAACAGAAAGAGGCGTTATTATCTGCGCTGGGAATTTAAAAGCGCCAGCGGAAAATGCGAGCTGCGCTGGCTGTCATTTCAGCCCTCATTAAACAGATTCAACGCAGAAAACGACAGAAAGATTGAGGAGTGAAAAAAGCCGGCACAAGCGATATAACGCTTGTGCCGGCTTGGCAGGGGATGAAGGCTTCGAACCCTCGGCCTACGGTTTTGGAGACCGCCGCTCTACCAGCTGAGCTAATCCCCTATGTAAGGACCTGCAATCACAAATCCTTAATTTGGTGGTGGACCGTCAGGGACTCGAACCCCGGGCCGACCGGTTATGAGCCGGTTGCT
>CATJWA010000186.1 GCA_949744025.1 uncultured Eubacteriales bacterium | reverse complement strand
GTCCGAACGGACGAGCCGCCTCTGCGGGGAAATCCAAAAGGGGGCCTCAGCCCACTTTTGGTCGTTGCGGAGGGTTGGGGGTTCCAAGGGGGAAGGGGACCCATTCGAAAGGGTCCCTTTCCCCCTTGGCGTGCTTTTGCCTTCTTTTCCCACGAGGGAAAAGAAGGTCGCTCCCGCAGGAGCGAAACACCTGCCCCCGCCGCCCCCGCAGGGGCGACCCCCCCCTGCAAGTCTTTCCAGACAAAAAACGCCCGGTCCCCAAACAGGACCGGGCAATTTTTCATATTTCCTCTCGGTGCAGGACCTCGCCCTCCAGCGTTTTCCATACGGCCTCGCTGCCGGCCAGCACCATATACCCCCGCTCCGTCCCATTCTTGGGAATGGACACGGACCCTGGATTGAAGTACATATTCCCGTCCCCGAAGCTCTCCCAGGCCTGCACGTGGGTGTGCCCGTGCAGCAGCACGTCCCCGCGGCACAGCGGCGGCGTGGCTTCAATGTTAAAGACATGCCCGTGCGTGGCGTAAATAAGGCGTCCGCCCCAGGGCAGCGCGCAGTATTCCGCCATAATCGGAAACTCCAGCACCATCTGGTCAACCTCGCTGTCGCAGTTCCCGCGCACACATAAAATCCGCCCCCGCCGCTCATTAAGCATCGCGGCCGTCCCCGCCGGGTCATACTGCTCCGGCAGAGCGTTCCTCGGCCCGTGGTAGAGGATGTCGCCCAGCAGAAGCAGCCTGTCGGCCCCTTCGCGGTCAAAGGCCCTGAGCAGCTCCCCACAGAAGCGCGCCGAGCCGTGTATGTCCGAGGCAGTCATTATCTTCATATTCCGACCCTCCTTACGCGCCGTCTGCCGCTCCCGCTGGTGCGACATAAGCTTTATCAGCTCGCCATAGCGCGCGGTTATCTTACCATAGTTTTCCCTGATATGGGGGAACAGACACCCGCTGCAGTCCTTGCAGCCGTTCTCCAAATATCTGAAGTTACCCCCGCAGCGGTCTCCCAGCAGGTACAGCGGACAGTAGCAGAACAGGCAGTTGAAGCTCTCCGGCTCCTCCGTCGAGTGACATGGAAAGTATTCACATTCCCTGTTGCAGAAAAACTCACAGTGCCGCCCACCGCAGATTTCTTCCCCCAATCAAATCAGCCCCTGAATCAGGATAACCAGCACCAGCACCGGCAGGCCAAACTGGAAATACCGCTTGAATCTTCGTGACATTTTCAGTCCCTCGCCCGCGTTGGCCTCGGCTAAGTAGTTGTCAAAGCCCCAGCCCCACTTCGTCACGCAGAACAGCAGGTACACCAGCGAGCCGAGGGGGAGCAGCAGGTTGCTGACGATGAAGTCCTCCGAGTCGAGCACGTCGCGCCCGCCGATTATGCCCACGCCCTTCCAGACGTTGTAGCCCAGCACACAGGGCATACTGGCCACCAGAATGAATATGCAGCCGATAACTGCCGCCTTTTTGCGTGACCATCCGAAGTTGTCCATGCAGCTGGACTGCAAATTCTCAAACACGGCTATAACCGTGGAGAAGCTGGCGAAGGTCATAAACAGGAAGAACAGCGCGCCCCACAGCCTGCCGAATTTCATGCCGAGAAACACCTTCGGCAGCGTCACAAATATCAGCGACGGGCCCGCGTCCGGCTGCACGCCGAAGGAGAAGCAGGCAGGGAAGATAATAAGTCCCGCCATGATCGCCACGAAGGTGTCCAGACAGCATATACGCACGGCCTCGCCCGTGAGCGTGTGCTCTCTGGACATGTAGCTGCCGAAAATCTCCATTGCCGCGATGCCGAGGCTCAGGGTAAAGAAGGCCTGATTCATCGCCGCGGTAATCACCTTTCCGAGTCCGGCCTCCATCGCACGACCGAAGTCGGGCAGAAGGTAAAACTTCACGCCCTCCATGCCGCCCGGCAGGGTCAGGCTGTGCACGGCCAGCACCGCGATAAGCGCCAGCAGCCCGAGCATCATCACCTTGGTGATGCGCTCCAGTCCCTTCTGCAGGCCGAGACTGCACACAAAAAAGCCGCCCAGCACCGTCAGCGC
>CATJWA010000185.1 GCA_949744025.1 uncultured Eubacteriales bacterium | reverse complement strand
GAAATCGGGTTTGCGAATCAGGGATAGTACGGGTCAAATCTGACGCCGTTTTGAGAGGTGTATTTCCTGACAAAATTGACAAACATGTTTATGCTCGGATTCAGGTTTTGCGGATGCCAGGCAAAGGCCTCCTCATGCGCGGGAATTTCGTCGATATAGACCTTATGGAAATCACGGCTGGTGGTCAGAGACAGGTGGTTGCTGCTGATTGTAACGCCCTGGCCTGTTTCCATCATCATTATGTATGAGTCGAGTGTTTCAAACAGCTTTACCTTTGGAGTTATGCCGTTTTCAAGCAGGAATTTGCAGGTCGGGCCGTTTTCGTAGTCGGGCTCAAAGGGCGCGAAGATGAAAAAGGTGTCGTTGGCAAAGTCTCTGACGCTGAGAGTGTCAGGGTTGACGTTGAAAAGCGGATGCGTTTTGTGCATATACAGGCATATGTGACGGATTCCGCTGGGGACATATTTGAAGTTATACTTGTTTTTCATGTACCAGTTTCCGGTTAAAACGAGATTGGCTACATCTATGGCGCCGGACTGGAGCAGCTTATTGACCTCCTTCAGGCGGAAATCAACAAATTCCATGTTGATATGGGGAAAAAGAGCCTGAAAGCCGGAAAACAGCGCCTGATAATGTCCGACGGACTCGCCGCTGTGCATTCCAATTTTCAGAGTTCCGGAGGTCCCGGACTGGAGCTGAATACACTCGTTGACAAGGCTGTTGTATTTGCTTGCAAATACGCGCAGACCCTCAGCGAAATGTGTTCCCGCAGCGGTCAGCTCACAGCAGCGGCTGTCGCGTATGAAAAGCGTAAAGCCAAGCTCCTGCTCCATATTTAAAATCTGACGGCTTATAACAGGTTGTGATTTGTGCAGGAGAGAGGCCGTTTTTGTGAAATTGAGAGTTTCAGCCAGAGTAAGGAACGCCCGAATTTTTTCATCATCCATGGCGAATGTCACCCCTTTTTTTTATTTTAACATCAAACAAAGTGATTTTCAATAGGCAGGTATATGAACGCTTGCAGAGGAAAGAACAAGGCTTTCCGGAGTATTAATATTAAGGAGAAAAAATGGACAAGAGCAAATTTGAGACAGCAGAGACAATGGACTACATAGACAGCGTAAAAAACCGTACTGAGGGCCTTGCCGATGACGCGTATAAAAGCTGCGACTGGGCTAAGCGGCCCGAGCCTGTGCCAGAGAATGAGATTGCCGAAACAGTGGAAACACAGGTGCTTATTGTCGGCGGGGGAATCGCCGGCCTTGCTGCGGGCGCGCGGTGCACGGACCTTGGACTTGAGTGCATTGTGCTGGAGAAATATCACGGCATCGTGGCCAGAGGCGCGCATATTTCCTGTCTTGACTCAAAGGTGATGCGTGAAAACGGCGTAAAAATAGACAAAAAGCAGTTTGCGCGCGATTGGATGCACATTTGCGGCAGCAGGGTCAACGAAGATCTGCTGTGGCTGTATATAAACAACTGCTCCGACGCCGTCGCCTGGCTGGATGAGCTCGGCGGGGACGACATTGAGCTAAAGCTATTTGGCGGCCGTTACAAGGGACCTGATTTTACGGAGTATGACGGGACGCACTATTTCGAGCGCACTCAGGGCAGCACGCGTTACAAGAGCTCCGGAGGCGCAAGACTGATGTGCGAGGTACTGCAGGAGCGCTGTCTGGAGGGAAAAGGAAATCAAATCCTGCGCAGCACAAAGGTGCTGTACCTTGAAAAGAACGAAAGCGGCAGGGTCTGCGGTGCGGTTGCGCAGTGCCATGACGGAGCGTACCGGCGCTATCGCGGACGCGAGGGCGTGATTTTAGCCACCGGAGATATCGGCTCAAATCCGGACATGGTAAGAACCTTCTGCCCGCTCGGCCTGGTGCCGAAGCGCAACGGGTACGCGCCTGTTGACCCCAAAACCAAGATCGGCCTCAACACCGGAGACGGGCACAGAATGGCCTACTGGATGGGCGGACAGTTTGAAACTCCGTCCTGGGCGCTGTCGATGCACCTTCTGGCGTATTCGATTTATGTGTTTTTCTTCCTTTTTGTCAACCGCGACGGAAAACGCTTCATGAACGAGGACACATGGGTACAGGCCAAGGCGATTCGCTGCTCCATGCAGCCGCGCGGGGAGTATGCCTATACTGTTTTTGACAGCAAGTGGTTCCGTGAGCTCGGCGAGCGCAGCGAGATAACCGGCGGACAGTTTACTGACCCGCTTATTGTGAAGTACGGGCAGAAATGGTCCGATGACAACGGCATAGACAGGCAGATAGAGCGCTATGTCGAGCGCGGGACGTGCTTTAAGGCGGACACGATCGAGGAGCTTGCGGAGAAGATGGAGGTCCCTGTTGAAAATCTCAAGGCTACTGTCGCCAGATACAACGAGCTTGCGGCGCTGGGCGAGGACCTGGACTACGGCAAGCGAGGCGAGCTGCTCACGAGCATAGAAAAGCCGCCGTTTTACGCGCTTAAGTGGGGACCGGCGCTTCTGAATGTCCACGGGGGTATGCTTATAGATACCGATATGCGGGTTCTGGATAAGGACAGCAGGCCCATTGATGGCCTGTACGCCATAGGCAATGTAGCCGGCGGCCTCTATGGAGTGGACTATCCCCTCATATGGAACGGAAACAGCCACTCACGTGCACTGACCTGGGCCAGACAGGCCGTGGCGCATATCAGCCGCTGCAAAAAATCACAGCCATCCGTTTAACGGGTGGTTGTGATTTTTTGCTTAGGGGAGAGAAAAAGAGAAAGAGGAGAGAAATAATACTAATTTGGTAAAAATGCTTTAATTGAAAATTCCGCGTGCCGCGCACGCTCATTCCGCATTTCGCGAGGCGTGCCGCCTCATGAAAATTCATTTGCTGTTCGGCTCCTGACCGGCAAGCGAAGATGCAAGCTGACCGAGCGTTTTTACAGCGGCGCGGGCCTCCTTGTTCCACGGGATGGCGGCGATGTTCAGACGGAAGCTGCTGCCCATGCACAGCGGTGCGTTGAAAAGGCTGGCCGGAGAGACAGATATGCCGTAGTTTTCAGCCAGATTGCTGAAGCGATTGGAATCTATTTTCCCGGGCAGCTTTACCCAGAGATACAGTCCGCCCTGCGGGTCGGATACCTCGGTGCCGTCGGGGAAGTAGCGGAATATAAGCTCTCTGTAGCTGTCCTTGAGGAGGGCCAGCCTGCGCCGAAGCAGGCGGACATATTCCTGCGCGCTTCCGCTGTGAAGAAACGAGGCCATGCCTGCCTGAACTGAGTGGGGCGTGTAGGCCAGCATCAGATGCTTGTAAAACGCAAAGCGCTCAGCATACTTGCCGGCGTCAACATAGCCTGTGCGGAAAACGGGGGCAAGGCATTTGCCGAAGCCGGAGACATAGATTACATTCTCCCTGTCGAATATTTTCAGCGGCATCGGCCGGCTGCTGCCGTAGTATAGGTCTCCCATGATGTCATCCTCAATAATCGGCACGGCGTAGTCCGCGCACAGGGAGGTCAGACGGCGTTTACTGTCGTCGGGCATGACCGCGCCAGTGGGGTTGGAGAAGGTCGAGCACAAAAGCAGGCAGGACGGGACCTGACCGCTGCGCAGCAAATGCTCAAAGCGATCCACATCCAGTCCGGTTATCGGGTCGGACATGACAGGCATTACCTTATAACCGAACAGAGCGGTGCTGAAATAAAAACCGGCGAATCCGGGGGACTCCACGGCGACGACGCTTCCGGGCTCTGCACAGGTACGCAGAGCGAGCTGTATACCGTCGCTGACACCTCGCAGGATGGAAAGAGAATCGATGTTAAAGTCCAGGCCGCTGCTTCTTGCCCACTTAAATACTTCTTTTTTGAAATCGAGCGCATCATGCGGCATGGCCTGGAGGTTGTCAACAGGGGAGGGGAGGCTCCTGGAGGAACGCGCCAGATGCTGCGCAAGTTCCTCATGGGGATAGTAGCTTGGGGAGGCCGGAGTGGAGCCAAGGCCAAGGCGGATATTGTTTTTCATGTTAAAGGTCCGTCCGAAGCCGTTCTGAAATGTATCGAGCAGCTCATAGCGCTCGCTTGAATTGCCGCCGAGGTATTTTGAGCGCTCCTTGACCTCGGGATCCTCCAGCACGTATTCCGTGACGTAATACCCCGAGCTCGGGCGGGCCTCTACCCAGTGGCGGGAAATAAGCGCGTTATACGCCGATTTGACCGGGGATATGCTGACATTGTACTGTCTGGCGAGCTTGCGGATGCTCGGGAGCTTGTCTCCGGGCCCGAGTATACACTGAGTAATCATGCGTATAATGTCCTGCTCAATCAAATCCTGCTTTTTCATACTGCCTCCGTGAAGCGGCCGGCATCAACCGTGGATTAGGGGAAATACTGTTATGTGGGGGTTAATTACAGAATGGCCTGACATTGAATGCCGCTTTATTATAAAAAGTATACATTGTATATTGTATATATTAAGTTATTGTTATCGGTTTTTGCAATCTAAATATCAAAAAAGCAACGGTTTTCTGAAAAACTGTTGCTTTTTGTGCATTTATTGAATGATTCTCCCGGGTTATAATTGGAGCACAACAAAGCGGTAGAAATTCCGCGGAAAAGGAGAGTCAAAAATGAAAAAGCTTATCGCTCTTGCACTGGCACTTGCCATGGTCTTTGCCTTCGCGGCCTGCGGCTCCAAGCCCGCCGACCCGGCTCCGGCAAACACCCCCGCACCCTCTGCAAACACTCAGACCCCCGCCGCAGATCCCGCGCAGCCCGACACGAACGAAGCGGATTCCCACGACGACTGGATTGAGCTGGATTTGAGCTTCGCAACCTATCTTACCGAGAATAACCCCATGCAGGAAAACATGATTGTTCTCCAGCAGAAGCTTGACGAGTATATGCCCGGCAAGGTTACCATCACCACCTATGCCAACGGCACGCTGCTCAAGGGCGCGGACATTTACGACGGCATTCTCAACGGCACCTGCGACATCGGCGTGGTACAGCCCGACTATACGCCGGCCCGTTTCCCGCTGTGCAAAATATTCAGCTATCCCGGCATAGTGTATAACAGCGCCGAGGTTGCAACGCGCGTATTTGACGAGTGGGCCAGAACCTCCGGCGCAGCCGAGATGGAGGACGCCGTGTTCCTCATGGGCGTTGGCTCCGGACCGTACTGCATCTTCACCAAGGAGCCCATAACCGACATAAGTGACCTGAACGGCAAGCAGATTCGTGCCGGCGGCGTCAACGCCGAGCTGATAAGCTCTTACGGCGCGACTCCCGTTACCATGGACATAAGCGAGGTCTACGAGGCCATGCGCTCCGGCCTTATCGACGGCCTTTACACCAACTACGGCGCCTGTGCCTTCCAGAACCTCGAGGAGGTCGGAACCTATGCGCTCGTTACTCCGCTGAGCTCCAACCCCTCCTTCTACGCGATGAACAAGGACGTTTTCAACTCCATGCCCGCTTCCCAGCAGGAGGCGTTCATGCAGGCCTGCAGAGACACCTTCGAGCAGGTCACCGCAAAGTATCAGGATGCCGGACTTATGGTTGACCGCGTTGTCACCTTTGCCAGCAAGACCGACCGTACATATCTCGAGGGCGACATGCTTGCCGAGTTCGAGGAGGCCGGCGGATACCTGATGGACGAACTGGCTGCCGAGCTTGACGCTCAGGGCGTGGACGGCACGGGAACCGTGGCCATGGTCCGCGAGCTGGCTGACAAGTACAACGAGCTCATGACCTGGGACGACTATAAGGCCTGCTATCCGGAGGATATGGACCCGTCCAACAACTGATAAAAAACGGCGGACGACTCACGGCTCCGGACACGCTCCGGGCACCGTGAGCTGCCGGACACGAAATCATAATCTCGCGGTTTACTGCAGGGCAGAGGCCGCGAGATATGAATATCACCCACAAAAAGGAAGGAGTTTTGCAGCTTGAAAAAACTTGCTGACAATGCCGACAAAGTATGGAGAGTGACCTCGATTGTCGCCAGCGTGTTTCTTCTGTTCAACATGTGCCTGATTATCGCCAACATCGTTATGCGCCGCTTTTTCAACGCCCCCATTTTTGGCTCCACCGAAATCGTAAGCTATGCCTCGCTCATAACCGCGAGCCTTGCTCTGGCTCAGAACGAGTGGTTCGGCGGAAACATTCAGATGACGCTCGTGCTGGATATTCTGCCTGAGCGTGTGTCGAAGTATATTGTATTTGTTGTCAATATAGTGTGCTCCTGCGCGTTTGTGTTTATCACATATCTGCTCAAAAACGCGGCCGTAAAGCAGCTTGCCGCGGGCGATTATACGCAGGACCTGAAGCTGCCTCTTTACATATTCTATATCCTTCTGGCAATAGGCTTCGCAATTCTCACAATTTGCATTATCGTCAAGACCATTATCTGCGGCTATAACGCCATCAGCGGACAGAACGTCAAGTTCACCGACAAGAGCAAGGCTGTGGATTAAAGCGTGTGAATTTAAGAAGCTGGTAAAGCTCACAGAAATATATGGGAGGATAACTTATGTCGCCAATTATTTTAGGAATTGTTTTCCTTATTGCTTTTCTTGTCCTTATGTGCTTGGGTATGCCGATTCCCTTTTCCATGCTTATCTGCGGCGCGCTGGGCATAGTTGCGATTAAAAACATCAATGTCGCCTCGTCGATGGTTGTCAACGAGATATACAACACCTTCTGCTCGTATACGCTGACCGTCGGACCCATGTTTGGACTGATGGGATTTCTGGCCAACTATTCGGGAATAGGCGGAGCGCTGTTCACCACCCTGAATAATTTCCTGGGCCACCGCCGTGGGGGATTGGCAATGGCCACCACCGTCGCCTGCGCCGGCTTCGGCGCCATCTGCGGCTCCGTTCCGGCAACTATCTCCACGATGTGCGCCATCGCCTATCCCGAGATGCGCAAGCGCTCCTATGTCCCCGAGCTCGCGGGAACCACCATCGCGGCGAGCGCCGGAATCTCCGTTCTGATTCCGCCGTCCACCAACTTTATTATTTACGGTCTTGCAACCGACACGTCTATTGGACGTCTGTTCATATCCGGCATCATCCCGGGCATCCTTCTTACCATAGCGAATATTATCACCATTGCCATAGTCTGCAAAATTCATCCCGACTATGCCACCAAGTACGACAGAGTGCCCTGGTCCGTGCGCATCAAGGGCCTGCTCCACGGCGGAATCATTGAGATTCTCGTGGTGTTCCTTATCTCTATGGGCGGAATGTTTGCGGGCTTCTTCACTCCCACCGAGGCCGGCGCTGTCGGCGCCGCCGGAATGCTTATCGTTACCGCCGTGACAAGGAAGCTCAACTGGAAAAAGTTTCTGGAATCCCTGCTGGCGGGCGTAAGGCTCCAGGCAATGGTGTTCATGCTGCTGGCCTGCGCGAATGTTTTCGGTCGCCTGTTCACCGTGTCCACGATTCCGGTTGCTCTGGGCAACTTCGTTTCGAGCCTTGATATTCCGAGATGGGGAGTTATGCTTGCCATATTCGTGATTTACTTCATTATGGGCCTTGTGACCGACCTGCTTTCCATGACGCTTGTCACCATGCCGATTTTCTTCCCCATTGTTGTGGATATGCTCGGCTATGACCCGATATGGTTCGGCGTGATTATCTCGATGGTAATAGGTATCGGCGGCATAACGCCTCCTGTGGGCAACGGCGTGTTCCTGTGCAAGGGCTGCGTAAACGACGAGGAGGCTACGCTCTCAAGGCTGTTCAGGGGCGTTTGGCCTTTCGTTATTGCAACCTCGGTTGTTACGTTTGTTTTAATAGCGTTCCCGTCTCTGTGCACATGGCTGCCGCAGGTCATGTATAAAGGTTAAAGGAGCTATTCGATATGAGTTCAAATAAGACGTTCCCAATTCCGCTTATGCAGCCCCCTATGCCTCTCCCCGAGCACGATTATCCCATCACTCCCAAAGAGAATTTCATGAGGGTGTTCCGCCATGAAAAGCCCATGTGGATGCCGGGCCTCTACCAGTCCTCCCAGTGGCCGCTTTGCTTCGCCTTTGAGGATATGCCGCTGGACATGACCAAAGACGGCGTGGACTGGTTCGGCACAAAGTACAAGTACGAGGCCGCCCAGGAGGGTCACACTCCCGTTCCGGGCCTCTTTGACGAAATCGGCGAGTGGAAGGAAAAAATGATCTACCCCGACCTGAACAAGGTCGATTGGTACACCGAGGCCAGAGCCTTTGAGAGGGACGAATCCCGCGCCCTGGGCTTCCGTCTCGGCAACGGCAACTTTGAGCGATTGCACATGTCCGAGGGCTTTGAACAGGCCCTGTGCGATATCCTGGTGGAGCAGGAGGACTGCAAGGAGTTCTTCGACCGCAACGGCCAGTACAAGATTGACTGCTTCCATCACCTGAACGCCGCGTACCACATGGACTTCGCCTGCCACAACGACGACTGGGCCACCGCCAAGGCGCAGTTCTTCTCCAATGAGGTCTTTGAAAATACGCTGCTTGATTCTGCCGTGGCGCTTGCCGACGCGGTGCACGCGGCCGGCTGCGGCTACATGCTCCACTGCTGCGGCAAGATGGAGGCGTTTCTGCCCTACATCGTCAACGACATAAAGGCCGACCTGCTGGAGATTCAGACCATCAACGATATACGCATGATTCTGGACAAATACGGCGCAAAGACCTCTCCGATTTTCTCACCCGACCCGTACATCATATACGACCCCGACACCACTGTTGAGGACGCCCGCGCCTATGCCCGCGAGATTGTTGACAAATACGGCGCCCACACCTGCGACGGCTCCGGCGCGGTCGTCCAGGTCAGGGGACTGCGTCCCGAGATTTTCTATGCCTTTGAGGATGAAATGTACCACTACAGCATGGAGCGCTATAAGAACCTTTAAGCTTTTGTAAATTATTTTTGATACAGCGTGAAGAACGCCGGTAATTCTGGCGTTCTTTATGCGGAAAGGGATGGCTATGTATCAGTTTAAACCTGCTTCAGAGCGTATTCTCAGGCTGAGAGAGCGAATCCGTGACCGCGTTCTCCAATATGACGCGGAGCGTGTGCGTATTTTAACCGAGAGCACGAAAAAGAATGAAAATGTGATTCCTGATATCAGAAGGCCTCTTTTTTTCAGGGACCTTTGCGAAAAGATGACACTGATTGTAGATGAGGATGAAATCATCGTCGGCAACAAGGGACCGCACATTTTCAGCAGCCCCTCGTACCCCGAGTGGAGCGGAACGGACTGGGTGGTGGACGCCATCGAGGCCGGCAAATGGGACCTGCGCGAGGACGGCATGTACCATAACCCCGATTCCGAGGACATCAAGTACATGATGAGTCCCGAGGACTATGAATATCTCAAGTCCGTCAGAGACTACTGGGCCTTCCGCAAGGTGGGAACAATGGCCGACGCCTGGCAGCCGGAGTGCTTCGAGGAGCTGCAGCGGCTGAACGTGAGCAGCTATGTCAAGGGCGGCAACAGCCTTAACGGGCTGCCGGCGGGCCATCTCATCGCGGGCTATAACCGCATTATAACAAAGGGCTACGCCGCGCTCAAGGCGGAGGCTCAGGCGTGGATTGACGCCCACAGGGATAACCTGATGGGCGAGGATTTGGAAAAGTATCTGTTCTATAAGGCCGAGGTCATAACCTGCGAGGGCGCCGAGATTCTGGTAAGGCGCTATTCCGAGAAATGCGCGGCTCTGGCAGCGGAGTGCGCGGACGAAAAGCGCAGGTCGGAGCTGGAGACAATGGCGGAGACGCTTGCGTGGATGAGCGAGAACCCCGCGAGAAACTTCCGCGACGCCGTGCAGGGAATCATGATGTATCAGGTCATGATTCAAATCTACGACCGCACGCCCAGCCCCTCCATCGGACGCTTTGACCAGTATACCTGGCCGTATCTGAAGAAGGATTTGGATGCCGGCAAGCTGACTATGGAGGAGGCGCAGGAAATTGTCGATGCTTTCTTCCTGAAGCTCAACTGCTTCTACGGCGGCGCGCCGATAAAGCTCAAGGATACGGTCGGCGTCGGAAACACCTATCAGAACGTGACCGTAGGCGGCGTTGACCCCGACACGGGTGAGGACGCGAGCAACCCCGTCACATTTATGATTTTCGAGACGATTGGCCGGCTTAAGCTGCACGACCCAACCGTTGTGTTCCGCACGAGCAGCAAAACGCCCCAGGAGCTGTGGGACTGCGCGCTGGCGACGTCGAGGCTTGTGGGCGGGCTGCCGCTGTACTATAACGACGAGCTGGTTATCCC
The DNA here is from genome assembly GCA_949744025.1 of uncultured Eubacteriales bacterium. GTDB lineage: Bacteria > Bacillota > Clostridia > Oscillospirales > Oscillospiraceae > JAMPGF01. The sequence continues at coordinate 17,873 of CATJWA010000185.1, read as the reverse complement.
CATGATGGTCAAGGAGTGCGGCTACAGCCTGCGCGACGCGCGCGATTACGGCTGCATCGGCTGTCAGGAGATTGTCGGCTGCGGCACGGACTACCCTGCTCCGAACGGAAATTTCCCGCCCCACGCCTCCGTCTGGTGGGGCAGCATCATGGATATGGCCATCAACGACGGAAAGAATCCTCTCAATGGCGAGCAGTCCAGCCTGCACACGGGCTTCCTGTACGACATGACGTGCATCGAGCAGGTGCGCGACGCGGTCAAGCAGATGGCAACGCACATTATGCGCATGTTTGTGACAACTCAGAATTATGCCGAGCACCTCAACAAGTTCTTCGCCCCGGAAAGTGTGCTGTCGCTGTCCATAGAAGGATGCATGGAAAAGGGTAAGGACGTTGTGCGCGGCGGCGCGAAGTACAACTCCTTCGGCGGCACCGCCACCGGACTTGCTACGGTCGCCGACTCCCTGACGACAATAAAGTACATGTGCTTTGATAAAAAGCTGTGCACCACCCGAGAGCTGTACGACGCCACGATGGCCAACTGGGAGGGCCATGAGAAGCTCCGCCAGCAGATTCTTGCGCAGGTGCCCCATTTCGGCAACAACGACCCCTATGCGGACGTGGAGATGAAATGGTGCGTGGACCTCTACCGCGATATCTGCAAGCAGATGTACACAACGCGCAGCAAGGTGTTCAAGGCCGGACTCTACGGCGCCTCGGACCATGTCAATCAGGGCAGGCTGACCTGGGGCACGCCGGACGGCCGCAAGTACCCCGAGCCGATAGCCGACGCAGCTTCTCCGGGACAGAGCAGAGACAAGAGCGGTCCGCTCCAGATTTTTAACAGCTCCTGCTGCTATGACCACGGCGGCTTCATGGGCGGCATCGCGCTGAATATGAGAATGCACCCCTCCGTGCTGAGCAACGACGAGGGCATAAAGAAGCTCGGCGAGGTCACAAAGGAATATTTCCGCAAGGGCGGCATGGAAATCCAGTACAACGTTGTGGACACCGAGACGCTGAAAAAAGCGCAGGCAGAGCCGGAGAAGTACCGTGACCTTGTTGTGAGAATAGCGGGCTACTCGGCCTACTTCGTGGAGCTGGGACGCGACCTTCAGAACGATATTATTTCAAGAAACGAGCTGACCGTCTGAACCCGTGTGCAGAGACGGACGTGAAAGGAACGTGCTATGAGCAAAACAGGCTTAAAAGGGAAGATATATGATATTCAGGGCTTTTCGGTGCATGACGGTCCGGGGGTGAGGACCACGGTGTATCTCAAGGGCTGCCCCCTGCATTGCCCGTGGTGCCACAGCCCGGAGTCGCAGTCCTTTCACAGCCAGATGAGCTATGCCTCCACGCGCTGCGCAGGAGTCGAGGCCTGCGGGGAGTGTATGAAGGTGTGCCCCGCAGGAGCTCTTGAGCAGGGGGCAGAGGAAAAAGCGGCCGGCGGACTGATACATAAGGTCCGCTGGCACAGCGAAAGGTGTGCGCAGTGCTTTGCCTGCACGCAGCAGTGCTTCGCCGAGGCGCTGAGCGTATGCGGCAAGGACTATACCGTGGAGGAGGTCATGCAGATTCTGCGCAGGGACTACGACTTCCTCAAAAGCAGCGGCGGCGGGGTTACGGTATCCGGCGGCGAGGCGCTCTGCCAGGAGGAATTCACGGTTGAGCTTCTGCGCTGCGTAAAAGCCGAAGGAATACATACCGCGCTTGACACCACCGGCTTTGCCCCGTGGAAGGCTGTTGAGCACGCGCTGCCGCATACGGATTTGTTCCTATACGACCTCAAGCACATGGACAGCGCCGAGCATGAGCGCGTAACTGGGGTGCCGAATGAACAGATTTTAGAGAACGCGCGCCGCATTGCCGCGAACGGAGGAAAGCTTCAGGTGCGTATTCCGGTCATCCCTGGGTTTAACGACAGCATTGAGAACCTGAGCGCCACAGCCCGCTTCTGCGCTGAGCTGGGCGGGGCGGTGACGGTCGTTCAGCTTCTGCCCTTCCACCATATGGGAGCGTCTAAGTATGAACGCATCCAGCGGCCCGACCCGATGCCGGCGGATGTAATGCCGCCGGATGACGGGCAGATGCAAAAGTATCTTGAGCTGATGCTCGACCATGGCCTGAAAGCCATTATTCACTGAGCTTACAAGTATTCTGTTTTGAGGGAAAGGAAGGTTTTTATGGTTGAATGGAGAGAAATCACCCCGCGCGTTGCAAAAATGCGTGAGCGATACCGCAATACAGTGCCGCATCTGTGCACGGCCAGGTTTCGTCTGATAACAGACTTTTACATGAACAACATGGAGCTTACCGGCATTTTAAAGAGGGCGAAAAACCTGAGAAACCTCTTTGAGAACATGCCGGTGCTGGTAAATGAGGATGAGCTGATTGTCGGAGAACAGGGCAGCTCCTACCGTGCCAGTGCGCTTTATCCGGAGACGAACTTCGCCTGGCTGGTTGACGAGCTCGAAAACGGCGACCCGGGAGCCCGCGAATCCGACCCGTACATTGTCTCGGAGAAGGATAAGGAGTATATCCTCAGCAAGAAGGATTTCTGGCTGCACAATAATATGTCGGCCATGTTTGACGCCTACATTCCCAGAGGCTACCGCAAAATGGCGGGAAACGGCGTGCTGATGTACGTGCTCAACCAGAACGCCAACACTCCCGTGGGGCATTTCTGCACAAACTACGACAAAGCATGTACCAAGGGCTTCGGTGCGGTCAAGCGCGAGGCCGAGGAAAAAATGGAGGAGCTTGAAAACAGCGGCATAATGGGCCAGGACAATGAACGCTACAATTTCTATCGCGCGGTTTCCATTGTCACCGGCGGCATAATCGTCTGGTCCAAGCGTTATGGAAAGGAGTGCCGCCGTTTGGCGGAGCTCGAGGCAAATCCCGAGCGCCGTGCGGAGCTGCTGGATATGGCGGAGCGGCTTGAGTGGATTATGGAAAATCCATGCCGCACATTCCATGACGCTTTGCAGTGCCTGTATCTGTACCATCTTGCCATGTGCCTGGACGGACAGCAGCACGGCATAAGCTTTGGCCGAGTGGACCAGTATCTCGGTAAATATTATGAGGCCGACCTGAAGGCGGGACGTTTAACTCCCGAGAAGGCTCAGGAGCTGATGGACCTGTTCTACCTGAAGGTGGCCGAGCCGAACAAAATGATACGCTACGACCCGGCGACCATTGCCAACCCAGGATACACCAGCGGCTTCATGATGACCATGGGCGGCGTGGACAAGGAAGGAAACGACGCGACCAACCCCGTGACCTACATGATGCTCCAATGCGCCGGACGCCTGCTGCTGCACACTCCGCCACAGTCGCTGCGCATACACAAGGGTACTCCCGACGACCTCTGGGAGCTGGCGATAGAAACGACCAAGCGCGCCGGCGGCGTGCCGACATTTGAGAGTGATGACGTGATTATCCCCGCGCTGATGAAGCGTGGACTCCCGCTCGAGAGCGCGCGCAACTACTGCCTCATCGGCTGCGTGGAGCCGACGGGCTGCGGCGACGAGTGGGCCCAGCCGGGCGGCACGGGCTGCGAGTCGTATATCAACCTTGTCGGCTGCGTTTTGCAGGCAATCAATAACGGCACCAATCCCATGCCGGGCAGGGACGGAAAAGTCAGAGAGCACACCGGACTTCAGACGGGCTATCTCTATGAGATGACCAGTATGGACCAGGTGGTTGACGCCGTTAAGAAGCAGATTGAGCACTTCGCGCGCTGGCACGTGGGCTGCCAGACAATCTGGGAGTCCGTGGCACGGTATCAGATGCCCCTGCCGATGGTATCCTGCATGTATGACGGCTGCATGGAGAGCGGAAAAGACGTCATGTGGGGCGGGGCCAAGTATAATGCCACCGGCAACTCCGCCATTGGACTCGGAAATGTTGCCGACAGCCTGAACATAATCGACTACATGTGCTTTAGGAAAAAGCTGTGCACGACGCGCGAGCTGTATGACGCCGTGATGGCCAACTGGGAGGGCTATGAGGAGCTGCATCAGATTGTCCTCAACGAGGCGCCGCACTTCGGCAACGGGGATGAGGAGGCCGACAAGTATGTCCGGCTTGTTGCCGAGACATATGCCGACGCGATAAACAGCGCCACCGGTCCGCGCGGCCGTTGGTCGGCCGGTATGTACCCTGTGACCATGAACACTATCATGGGACGCACCACTTGGGCCACGCCCGACGGACGCAAAAAGGGCACCCCGCTGTCCGACGGAATTTCCCCTGTGCAGGGAATGGACAAAAACGGGCCTATCGCCTGTCTTAATTCCGTGCTGAACTTTGACCAGACAAAGTTTGGAAACGGCACACTGCTGAACATGAAGTTCCATCCCACCGCGCTCAGCGGCGAGGAGGGCACTGCCAAGCTCAAGGCGGTCATGCAGACCTACTTTGACCGCGGAGGCATGGAGATGCAGCTCAACGTAGTTGACAGCAAGACTCTCAGAGCCGCTCAGGAACGTCCGGAGGACTATAAGGACCTCGTTGTCCGCGTTGCGGGCTTTTCCGCTTACTTCGTGGAGGTCTTTAAGGACTGCCAGGAGGATCTGATCCGCAGAACGGAAATGGGCATATAAGGTAACGGTCCGTACATGATTTTCTGACGCGCCTTGATTTTTGAAAAGCTCCGGTCCAAGCTGATTCGGGCCGGAGCTTTTCGCAGCGCGGCGCGGGAGACGATGGCGGAACAGAATTGGGGTGCTGAGTGTGAAACGAAGTCTGAGCAGCCGTCAAAGGGCCTTTCTGACGGTGATTGGAGCTTTCCTTATTGCGACGGGAGGGGGCTTTGCAGGCGCTTTTGCCATGTTTTATCTTCCCGTAACAGAGGAGCTGAATTTTACCCAGACGGGCTTTGCGGGCTATGTGACGATAATGAGCATGTGCGGAATAGTTTCCCAGCCCTTTATAGGCCGCTTGCTGACAAGATACCGGAAAAGCGTGCGCAGCGTCGGCGTAATGGGCGCTGTGTTAGGATTTGCCTGCTGCTTCTGGTTTTCACGCTGTAATCACTTGGCGCAGTTTTACGTCGGCGGAGCCGTGATAAGTCTGATAGTGCCTATTGTAAACGGAAATCTTGGGGCAAGCGCGGTGACGCAGTGGTTTTCCAGACGCCGTGGGACGGCAATTTCCATAATATCCATCGGTACCAGCGCAGGGACCGTGTTTTACGCGCAGCTTGTCAGGTTTTTCATTGAGCGAAGCGGGTGGCGCGACGCTTATCTGTACATGGGCATTTTTATATTTCTGATAACCATGATAGGGACCGCGCTTATTTCCCCGCCTCCGGAGCTCTATGGCATGGAACCCTATGGAGGAAGAAGCGCGGAACCGGAGGAGAGCGGTCAGAACGGCATGCCTCTGCGGAAGGTTCTACGGCTGCCCTGCTTTTGGCTGCTGAGCTTCTGCGCGCTTTTTGCCAGCACCTATATCATGGGCGTTCAGCAGAGCGTGACGTCGATGCTTCAGGTGGACTATGGCTTCACTCCCGCGCTTGCGGCGGGGATGCTCTCGCTGTACAGCCTTGTGTGCGCGGCATCGAAATTCCTGATGGGGACGGTATATGACCGCCGAGGCGCCGCAGCGGCAATAAGCATCACGTGCGCGGCGGTGTGCACCTCGTTGCTGGTTCTGCTTCTGGCCCACGGCCGCGCCGCCGCAACGGCCGCGATGGTGCTGTACGGTATGGGCAATATGTTCGGTACAGTAATACTCTCGGCTTATGTCGCGGATGTGTTCGGCAGAAACAGCTTCAGCAGCGTCCTTGGCTATGTGAACATATTTTTCACCATCGGAGTGGGAATGGGTCCGCTTCTTGCTGCGCGGTCGTTTGACGTCAGCGGCAGCTACCGCGGCGCATATGCGCTGTTTATTGCCTGCTGCCTGTGCAGCACGGCTTTGTTGCTGCTGTCAAACAGGTACGCAAAAACGGTAAGCTGTGTAGACGAAAAATAAGCGGACGGCGTATTGGTGCGGTCTGTGGAACCGTTTTAGAACGATACTGAGAAGGAGATTTGCGTATATGGAAAAGCTTTTGGAGGGAAGGGTGGCGGTTGTCACAGGCTCCGGACAGGGAGTCGGCCGCGCGCTGGCGCTTGGCCTTGCGGCCGCGGGAGCAAAGGTTGTGACCAACAACCGTAAGCCGGGTGACAGCAGGAGCGCGATGGTTACTGACGAACAATTTCAGAGCCTGAGCCCCGAGAGGCAGGAATGGTATCTCAAGTCCCAGCAGCTTTGCGCCGGCGATGCGGAGACAACGGCTGAGGCCATTCGTGACGCTGGGGGCGAAGCAACAGCGTTTTTCGGCGATATTTCCGACTTCGAAACAGCGAAGAAGCTTATTGACACCGCGGTTGACACATATGGCAGAATAGACATCCTGTGCAACATCGCGGGGGCGTTTGGCTTCAGCGATATAGATGAAATCACCGAGGAGCTGTGGGACCGAGTAATCAGAGTGAAGATGAAGGGCAGCTTCAATACCATGCGCCACGCTGTGCCGCATATGAAGAAGCAGGGCTATGGCAGGATTATCAACGCCTCCAGCCGTGCTTTCATGGGGGATGTTTTAAAGCACGCGGAGTACTGCGCCGCCAACGCGGGCGTTGTGGGACTTACGCGCGCGGCTGCGATGGAGCTGCGTGAATATGGAATTACATGCAATGCTTTCAGCCCCTTTGCCCGCACGCGGGCGTCGTATGAAATGGAGGTTGTCGAGGAAACTCAGGCCTCTCCGCTTACGATAGGAAATATTTCAACCCCCAAATTTGAAAACACACCGCTGCCTGAGAAAATCGTGCCGTTTCTGGTGTATCTGAGCTCTGAATACGGCGCGGATATAAGCGGAAGTATGTTTTCCCTTGCGGGAAACAAGATTCAGCTCCATCAGGAGCCCGTAATATGCAAAACCCTCCTGAAGCCCGGCAGCGAGCCTTGGACAATGGAGGAGCTCGCCACCGAGCTGCCCAAGAGCATTTTCAACGGCTACAGGAGTATTGCGGATTGAAGCGGACGCTTTGTGATGTGTCCGAAAAATAAAATCGGCAGGGTCCAAATGACGAAACGGTAATAAGAATAAGAAAAAATCCGCTCATGCCCGAACTACGGGCACGAGCGGATTTTTAGAATTCAGTACCTGCGGGGTCCTCTCTTTGCGTCAATATGTGGACGGAAGATTGAGCTGCTCAAGCACCATATCGGACAGCAGGGGGATTGCGGGGTTCCGGTTTTCCTTGTGCCATGCCAGCAGCACCTCAAAGGAGACGTTTGTGGGAACTGTGTCCAGCTCAAAGTCAGGCGGCAGGTTTATAAGGTCGTCGAGCACCGCGATGCCGAAGCACATTTTCACTGCCAGCAGTACGGATTCAAGGTTCGGCAGAGGAATGACGTCGTGGCATATAAAGCCATGGTGAGCACAGATATAGGCCAGATAATCCTTTGTGAGCGTGGTTCCCTCCGGCGCGGGAACATATACGCTCTCATCCTTCAGGTCCTCAAAGGCGGTGTCCTGCGCGCGGTAACGCGGGTGGTGACGTGATATGACGGCGACATGCTTCCGTTTGGCGAGGGGGCGGACCTCCAGCTCGCACTTGTTGCGAAGATTGCGCTCGTGGTTTATGACCATGTCGTATTTGGAGTCTGGATAGTCAAGGAGAAGCTGGGAGATGGGTGAGACGCGGACCTTCAGCGCCACGTCGGAGTGCTCCTGCTGGAATGAGGAGAGAATATTGGACAGGTTGGCGAAGTCCGAGCATTCCGGAAAGCCCAGGCACAGCTCTATGATGTCCGGCTGGCTGCTGAGCTTTGCGCGGTACACTGCGTCGTCAAATATGTCACGGCTGCGCCCGAGCGCGTCGAACATTATCTTGCCGGCGGGCGTTAGGGCCACAGTGCGGTAACCACGATTGAAAAGCGGAATACCCAGCTCCTTTTCCAGCAGAGAAATCTGCTTGCTGACCATCGGCTGAGAGACGAAAAAGTATTCCGCGGTTTTGCGGAAGCTGCCCAATCTGGCCAGAGTCATAAAATATTCAAGCTGAAGCAGGTTCAAGTTGCTTCCTCCCTTCTCGGGAGACGCAGAACTCCCTGCTTTTTCAGCTTTTTTATAACCGCCTGCTCAAACAGCCTTGCGGCAGGAGACAGAGAGGCTCCCTTTCGCTTAATGAAATGCACGCTCAACTGAAAAACAGGGTCGCTGAAAGGTATGGCCTTGAGCTCACGGCGGTTGAGGTGCCCTGCAAGCACCATAGTGGATACACCCACGGCCTTTTGTATCTGTGCAAGGTCGTACACGGTGAGAATGTTATCCACAAAAGTGTCCACCACCGGCTCAAAGCCGGCCATCTGGCAGCCGCTGCGTATTACAGAGTAGGTCTTTGTGGTGTCGCGGAGCATAACCAGAGGCAGACCACGCAGGTTCTCGGCACAAACGCTCTCAGCACGAGCCAGAGGGTGGCTTTTGTGAACAATAAGCGCGTGCGGACTGACAGCTAAAAGGTGGGACTGGAACTGATTGGGTGAAATGGGACCGCAGCAGAAGCCGACCTCTACCTCCCCAGAGGAGAGCGAATGCTCGCAGTCGGTGTCGCAGTATTCCAGAATTTTAATCTCAATCTCCGGATGCTCAGCCTGAAAATTTTCCACAAGGTCTCCGGCAAACTCCTCTATCGAACCCGGTGCAAAGGCCACGGGAAGCACATATTGGTGTGTGGCGCCTGTGGCGAAGTATGCCTGACATTCGTCGTTGAGCGCGAGCATCTTTTGTGCCCTTGGAAGCAGGAATTCCGCCGCGGGAGTGAGAGCAACGCCCTGCTTGTCACGGATAAAAAGCTGACGGTTCAGCTCGTTTTCCAGGCGCAGAATTGCCATACTGATTCCCTGAGTGGAAATAAAACAGGCGTCGGCGGCACGGGTGAAGCTTTTATATTTGCATATCTCCACGAAATAGCGCATCTGCCGGATTTCCATTTCAATCCCCCCTCTTACAAAATTTATATATCATTATACTATTTATACCATTTTTTGAGCAATAATCCAAGCCTTTAATATAAAAAAGAATATAAAAAGCGATGTTTTTTGCTTTAACATTTTGTTGACAGGTCTTCCCGCCTTGTTGCTGGCCTTCATGTAAAATATCTTTTATACTTATAGAAGATACTAACGGGAAAGGATGTGCTTTCACATGGCGGCGCAGCAGAATCAGCCACCTCGCGCTTATATCACTGACATACAGCGTTATACCATACATGACGGTCCCGGTATCAGGACTGAGATTTTTTTCAAGGGGTGTACTCTCCGCTGCAAGTGGTGCAGCAATCCCGAGACCATAAAACCGGGACAGCAGCTTGGAGTATACCCGAAAAAATGCATTTCACCGGAGAAATGCGGCCTGTGCCTTACAGCCTGCCCGCTGGGCGGGCAGACGCCCGTGCGCTTTTCCGAGGGGGTATTGCAGCCCATAGCCATGCGCAGCGAGTGTGCCGGCTGCCTTGCCTGCGCCGACGCGTGTCCCGCCGAGGCGATAGCGGTATGGGGCAGGGAAATGACGCTCGAGGAGCTTATGGAGGTGATTTTGGCCGACCGCGGCTTCTATGAAAAATCCGGCGGCGGAGTCACGCTCAACGGCGGAGAGGTGATGGTCCAGTGGCAGTTTGCCGCCGAGCTGGCGCGTGCCTGCAACGAAAAGGGAATCAATGTCTGTGTGGAGACGGCCATGAACTGCGCACCCGAGCACATAAAGGCCGTCCTGCAATGGGCTGACTATGTAATCACAGATATAAAGCATATGGACAGCGAAGTGCACCGCGAGCTTACAGGTGGCGGAAATGAGCTGATTCTTCAAAACATCAAAATGACGGCTGAAATGGGAAAGCGGATGGTGGTACGTACTCCCGTAGTGGCCGGCTTTAACAACAGCCCAGACAATATCCGCGCCACGGCGGCTTTTCTTCGGGACAATCTTGGGAGCCAGCTTATCCAGTATCAGCTTCTGCCCTATAGGAAAATGGGCACCGAGAAATATGACACCTTGGGACAGCCCTATCCAATGGGGGACTATGTTCCGCCGGAGCGTGCTGCATGGGAAAAGGACCTGCTTACCCTGCGCGACATGGTGGAGAGGGAATACTCAATACCTGTCGCGGCAGGCTCCGGCCAGAAATGGAATTGACCCGCCCGAAGCAGTCTTTGTGTTACAGCCTGAATGGGAGCGACATTTGCCGCTCCCAATTCGTTTGCTGCTTACTGATAGTTGTCGTATACGCCCTCCATGGCGGATTGCGCCAGCTCGGGCGTTATATCAACGGGGCAGTTGAAGCGCAGTCCGCTGCCAAAGGCCAGCGGTGCGCCGGAGACGACCTGCTCGCGGGTGAAGCCCATTTCACGCGGGGACTTGATGCCGCAGGAGCGCATGAGCTCACGCACCGCGGCGGCGACCTGCTCACCGAGCTGTACAGGAGATTCTGCGCCTGTACAGCTCAGCCCCATGGCCTGGCCTATCAGCGCAAGCTTATCTGGAACCGCGGGGGCGATAAGGCGTATCAGCTCGGGATTGCCCCATGCGCAGTTGAGCCCGTGGGGCGTATGGAAGGTGGCGGACAGCGCGTCGGCGATGCTGTGGCCGAAGTGGTTGTCAGCGTCGGCGAAGGCTATGCCGGCAAAGTTGCTGGCCAAAGAGAGGTTGGTGCGCGCCTCCATGTCCGCACCGCTGCGGTAGGCTATGGGAAGATAGCGCACTATTCTCCGTATGGCGTCGAGCGCCAGCACCTCCGAGCGCGGGTTGCGGCTGCGTCCCGTGATGGATTCCACTGCGTGGGAGAAAGCATCCATTCCTGTGTAGGCCGTGACTGCCGGAGGAACGCTCAGCGTCAGCTCGGGGTCAAGAACGGCGGTTACGCTCCCGCGGTGAAACAAGCCTAACTTTTCGTTGGTGTCGAGCTTGGATATCACGCACACCGCCGTGACCTCGCTGCCCGTGCCAGCGGTTGTCGGCACCAGAACGACGGGGACGTGAGTTTCCAGCTGCATCGGCGGAAGCGTCAGATACTGCGAGACCGGCGGGGGATTATCCATCATCAGCGATATTGCCTTGGCCGCATCCATGCTGCTGCCGCCGCCTATGCCTATGATGCAGTCAACACCCTCGCTCGCGGCCAGAGCCGCGCCCTTATCCACCAGCTCTGAGGACGGGTCGGCGGAGATTTGGTCATACACGACGATGCCGATGCCGGCCTTTGAAAGAGCGGCCTTTACCTTTTCGTCAATGCCGGCCGCGCTGACGCCCCTGTCATAGACGCACAGGGCCTTGCCGCAGCCAAGGGCTTTAACCTCGCTTCCAACCTCGCCCACGGCGCCGGGGCCGAAAACCACGGGGACTGCCTGCTTATATCGTACGCTCATAACTTTTTCAACTCCTTCAGGCCGCATGTTCCTCGGCCGCATAGTCCTTGTTGTATTTTCTGTCATTGATGAGGCTGACTATCACCGCCGAGAGCAGAATCATCACAATGTATACGATGTACGCCCCGCGCAGGCTTCCGGTGGCACGCAGAGCTATAGCGTTTACAAGGAAGTTGGACTGCTGCACAACATTGAGCAGCGGGTAGATAAGGCCATATGCCATTTTGAAGTCATGGCGGCCAAAGACCGAGGCTGTCAGAGAGGTGGTGAAGTTTGCCGCGCCGCCGATGGATACGCCTATCATGAATATGGACAGATAAACCAGAGCCTTTACCTCGGAGACATTGCAGGCTATTGCCAGCGCGTACCAGATTGAGAAAGCGACCATGGAGCGCTTGGTGCCGAATTTCTGGTCAACCCAGCCCCAGGCGTAGCTGCCGGCCACTCCTATCAGGGCGCAGACGGTCATGAGCGTAATGGCAACATTCTCCTCAAAGCCGAGGCTGACGTTGCGCTGCACAAGCTGGCTCATGATGCCGACGGTGACCAGGAAGTTTATGCCCAGCACAAGGGCGACAAGCCAGGTTTCCTTTGTTTTCAGGAGCTTGGAGGTGGTAAACTGGCTGACGTAGGTCTGGCCCTCCTCAATCTCGAAGTAGTTTTTCAGCGCCTCCCTTGGTACGTTGTCGGGCGTTTCGCCGCACTCCTCGGGAGTGTCCTTAATGGTGATGATGCCTATGAGGCCGAGGACAAAGACCATGATGCCGACAACGGTCATTCCCCAGATTAGGCCGAGGGCGCCGATGAGCCAGGCTATCATGGGCACGAAAAAGGCGGAGGCGAAGTTGTTGCCCATGGTGGTGTAGCCCATGGCCAGACCCTTTTTCTTGGGGAACCAGTTGGCAACCAGCGCGCCGCCTCCGATGTAGGCGTAGCAGCTTGAAAAAACGGTGACCAGAGTCAGGGCAACGACGTAAACCGTCGTGGACCAGGAGTTGGCGTAGAGTATGTAGGACGCGCCGGACAGGAACATGCAGGCTATCATGGTGAACTTGGGGCCTTTTTTGGAGCAGACCCAGCCGAAGAAGAACTGGCCGATAATTGCGGCGAAGCCGGCCACGGTGCCGAAGCCGAGCAGGGTTGCATAGTCCCAGTTATAAGCGCCGGAAAAGGCGGGCACGGTAATGTTCATGCCGTCCACGGTTGTGCCGGTGTAGAAAAACAGTGCCAGCAGGCAGTAGATAATTACCCACCAGTGGCGTTTGCTGAAATTACTTTTAGTATCGGTAGACTGTTTCATAAGTGACATCCTTTCTGTTTTCCGATTTTCTCTCTCACATGTATTTGCGCCGGAATCGCAAAGTGCGTCTGTATTATGGAATCGGGACTGCTCACCCCCTATGCATATCATTAAATTCATCCGCCTCCGGACCGGGCTGCCGGCTGCAGCGGGGGTTTTCGTGCTTTTTGCCTATTTTTATATCTATTTTAGACCACAATTTATGCACAATACAATCCCCGAAAAAATTATGGAATCATAACCGATTAGTTAAAATTGCGGATAAAAGCAAAAACACGAAAGAGAAGATTGACAGATCTTCACGGAGCGTTAATACACAAGGGAGTGAAACTGTGATATAGTCAAATTAAGCGAACAGACAAACGGCTGCACAGGTTGAATAAAAAACGACGAACAGGAGGCAATAGAGATGAGCAATGCGACAAAAGCAAATACCAAAACCGCTCCGCTGGCGATAGAGCCCTATGACAAGGTGTGGGGCGTAGGAGTAAACGGAACGGAGAAGAATCCCTCCCCCTTCCCGCGCATTAACCGCCTTATCCAGTTCCAGCGCGAGGGCAAGTTCCCCTACATGGGCACGGTGGACGCGCAGCGCGCGCTGATTGTGACCGAGGGCTACAAGAAGTACGCCGCCTACCCGCAGAACATCAAGTGGGCCATGATTCTGCGCGACATTTTCCAGCAGGTGGACATACACATCTACCCCGACGAGCTGATTGCCGGCGAGATGGCGGCGCCTGCAAACGCCGCTCCCGTCTATCCGGAGTTTTCCTATGACTGGGTATGCAACGAGATTCGCGAAAAGCCCATGGACCAGAGAAAAAACGACAAGTACTACATGACCGAGGAGACAAAGCAGAAGCTCCTCGGCATCGAGAAGGACTGGGAAAACCGCACCGTCTGGGACCTGGTGCACAACACCTTCACCGAGGACGAAACGCGAATTTCCCATATCGGCAAGAAGATAAACATCGCCGCCCTGTTCATCGAAGGCGGCGTAGGCCACATCTGCATAAATTACAAAAAGCTCTTGGACATCGGCTTCGGAGGCATCCGCGCCCAGGTTGAGAAAAAACTGGCGGAGCTTGACCTGTCCAAGCCTGAAAATCTTGATAAGCAGGAGTTTTATCAGGCCGAGCTTATCACCCTCGAGGGCGTGGTGTCCTACATCACCCGCTTCGGAAAGCTCGCAGCTCAGATGGCGGCCGAGGAGAAGGACGCCGTGCGCCGCGCGGAGCTTGAGTGCATGTCCGTCAACCTGCTTCAGGTTGCGGAGGGACCGGCCAGAAACTTCTGGGAGGCAATCCAGCTCTGGCAGATTGCCACGGATATGGTTTATGTCGAGTCCAACGGCCACTCAGCCACCTACGGGCGCTTTGACGAGCTGTTCTGGCCCTTCTACAAGAAGGACCTGGCCGATGGAACCTTCACCCGTGAGTTCATGCAGGAGCTCATCGAGTGCTCCTACATAAAGATTGACCAGCTTCGCAAGCTGCGCAACGCCGACCAGATTTTCTTCGCCAGCGGCCAGAACATGGGCGGCACCGCGCTGGACGTCGGCGGCGTGGACAAATACGGCAGGGACATCACCAACGATTTGAGCTACATGGCGCTGGACGCCCACGCTCATACCCGCATGGCAAACCCCTGGATTGGAGTGCGCCTGCATGAGAACACGCCGCGCGAGTTCAAGGTCAAGACCTTCAACGTCATTCTCATCGGCACCGGCGAGCCGAAAATCTACAACGACGCGGCCTGCATTCAGGCGGTAATGAACTTCGGCAAGACCCTTCAGGACGCGCGTGACTACGTGGGCATCGGCTGTGTGGAGCTGTCCGTGCCCGGAAAGATGTACGGCTGGCACGATGTGGCCTCCTTCAACTTGGCCCTGGCAATGCACATGGCGATTAACCACGGCCGCTGTATCAACTGCTCGGAGAGCTGCCCCTACCACGGCACCTGCGCCGGAGCGGGCAAGAGCCTGTCCATAGATACCGGTGGACTGGACACCTTCAAGAGCTTTGATGAGGTTCTCGACTCCTACGCCAAGCAGCTTGAGTACCTCGAGGGCAGTATGCTGTCCACCACCTCGAAGATGATGCGCGGACAGCAGCGCCTCAAGCCGCTGCCGTACCTGTCCCTTGTAGTGGACGACTGCATTGAAAAGGGACTGGACATCAGCCTCGGCGGCGCTCACTACAACAACGCGGCTCCCCAGGCCGTCGGCGTCGGCACCACGATAGACAGTCTCGCAGCCATAAAGCAGCTTGTTTTCGATGAAAAGAAGGTGGAGGGCCAGACCCTGCTTGACGCCCTGAAGGCAAACTGGGAGGGCTACGAGCCGCTGTACGCGCTGGTCAACAGCTCCCGTATGCACCAGTACGGAAACGACGACGACTATGCCGATGATATCGGGTGCTTTGTTATCGACCAGTTCTGCAATAACGTTGACCATAAGCCCACCCCCGCGCAGGGCGAGTACATGCCGGGCGTATTCTCCGTCACCTGCAACGTCATGCACGGCGTGAACACTCCCGCCACGCCGGACGGCAGAAAGGCCTTTGAGCCGCTGTCCGACTGCCTGGGACCCGTGCACACCGAATGCTGCTCTCACGACCGCAGCGGCCCGACCGCCATCGCCAAGTCCGCGGCAAAGCTTGACCACAGCCGCTTTGCCAACGGCATGATACTCAACTGGAAGTTCTCTCCCAGCGCCGTGTCCGGCGACGTGGGGCGGGAAAATCTGATGAGCCTTATGGATGTATATTTCCAGAACAACGGCATGGAAAGCCAGTTCTCCATAATAGGGCGCGACACCATGCTTGACGCGCAGAAGCACCCCGAGCAGTATCAGGACCTGCTTGTTCGCATCGCGGGCTACTCCGCCTATTTCGTGTCCCTGAGCAAGGAGGTACAGGACGACCTTATCGGCCGTACAGAGCTGTCCTTTGACTGAATCCACATTCTAAGGTCCTTCTCAGGAAACACAGCAGGAAAAATAAAATGTTCAGGGCCGGTGGAGATATGCCGCCGGTCCTGATATAATATGTGCTTAGAATAAATTACCAAGGACAAATTTAGGAGGTTATGTCATGTACAGAATACAGGGACCGGGCGCTTATCTTCAGGGGCCGGATTTGATAAACAAAATGGGCGAGCTCGTTTCCCCGCTGGGAAAGAAATTTTTTGTCGTCGCGGGCGGAACAGCCATGAAGCGCTATAAGGAGTCAATCGAAAAAAGTATCAGGGAGCAGGGCCTTGAGTGTGTTTTCGCACGCTTCGGCGGACAGTCTACCGCCGCGGAGGCGGAGCGCCTGAGCGCGCTGGCCTCAGAGGCCGGCTGCGGCGCGGTTATCGGAATCGGAGGCGGAAAGGTCATAGATTCCTCCAAGCTTACGGCGCACAGGCTCGGCCTTCCAATGATAATTGTCCCAACGCTTGCATCCTCCGACGCGCCGTGCAGCTCGCTGTCCATTGTCTACGACGAGCACGGCGCGGTCAGCGACGTGGTGCAGTTAGGCCGAAATCCCGAGATGGTTATCATGGACAGCCGCGTTATCGCACAGGCTCCGGCCAGAATGCTTGCCTGCGGCATGGGAGACGCCCTGGCAACCTATTACGAGGCCAGAGTCTGCTTTGAAAACGGCTTTCCCAACGCGATAGGCAGCGCCGTGCCGCTCACGGGAATAGGCTTGGCGAAGCTCTGCTGCGACACGCTGTATGAGCACGGCCTCGCGGCGCTTGAGGCCGTGGAGCGCAATGAGGTAACGCTTCCGCTCGAGCGCGTAATCGAGGCGAACACCTATCTCAGCGCATTAGGCTTTGAGTGCGGCGGACTGTCCTGCGCCCACGATTTTCAGGACGCGGTGTCGGTGCTGGAGGACTGCCACGCCTGTTACCACGGTGAAAAGGTGGCCTTCGGTACGCTGTGCCTGCTCGCCGTTGAGAACCGGCCGGAGGAGGAGCAGAGCAGGGCCATGGAATTCTGCCGCAGGGCAGGGCTGCCGGTAACGCTTGCGCAGATAGGACTTAAGGAAAACGCGGAACAGAAGCTGCGCTCGGTTGCCCATCTTCTGTGCCGGCGCGGTGCCGCGCCCAATTCACCGCCTCCGGGAGTGGACGCGAATATGCTTATCGAGGCGGCGCTGGAGGTGGACCGCCGCGGCAGAGGAGCTTAAAAAGCCGCACCCGCGCTTCAGGGAGCGAAATATTATGAGTGCCTTTGTATCCACGGCTGAATCGAAAATGTCCGCCCGCATTATGCGGGCGGACATTTTCGGCTTTAATTAAGGAAGTCTCTCAGCTTTTTCGAGCGGGAGGGGTGACGGAGCTTGCGCAGCGCCTTGGCCTCAATCTGGCGAATGCGCTCGCGCGTTACGTTGAACTCCTTGCCGACCTCCTCGAGCGTGCGCGTGCGCCCGTCCTCAAGTCCGAAGCGCAGGCGCAGTACCTTTTCCTCGCGCGGCGTGAGCGTTGAGAGCACATCCATGAGCTGCTCTTTCAGCAGCGTGAAGGATGCGGCCTCAGCCGGCTCGGAGGCGTCCTCGTCGGGGATGAAGTCGCCCAAGTGGCTGTCCTCCTCCTCGCCGATGGGGGTCTCCAGGCTCACCGGTTCCTGCGCGATCTTGAGAATCTCCCGGACCTTCTCCACGGGCATCCCCATCTCGGCGGAGATCTCCTCGGGGCTGGGGTCGTGGCCCAGCTCCTGAAGCAGCTGGCGGCTGACACGGATCACTTTGTTGATGGTCTCCACCATGTGTACCGGGATGCGGATGGTCCGGGCTTGGTCGGCGATAGCCCGGGTGATGGCCTGACGAATCCACCAAGTGGCATAGGTGGAGAATTTATAGCCCTTGGTGTAGTCGAACTTCTCCACCGCCTTGATAAGTCCCAAGTTGCCCTCTTGGATCAGATCCAAAAACAGCATACCCCGGCCCACATAACGCTTGGCAATGGACACCACCAGACGAAGGTTGGCCTCGGCCAGCTTCTGCTTGGCGTTCTCACCGGCCCGGTAGTTCCGGCGCAGGACCTTCAGCTCCTCCTCAGGAATCTCCAAGCCGTCGGTCTTCATCATGTGCAGCATCTCGGCGGCCTGATTGCCGGCGGTCATGGCCTGTGCCAGATCAATCTCCTCATCGGGGGAG
>CATJWA010000184.1 GCA_949744025.1 uncultured Eubacteriales bacterium | reverse complement strand
CGCCACGGGTGTGCAGCGTGGCAATCACAAGGTGTCCCGTCTCCGCCGCCGTCATGGCCGTGTGAATCGTGTCCTGGTCGCGCATTTCGCCCAGCAGTATCACGTCCGGAGACTGCCGCAGGGCCGAGCGCAGCGCCGTGTGGTAGTCATGCGTATCTATTGCGACCTCTCTCTGGCTGACAATACTCTCCCTGTTGCGGTGCAGATACTCTATGGGGTCCTCCAGCGTGATTATGTGGCACTGCCGCGTGCGGTTAATGCGGTCTATTATGCAGGCCTGCGTGGTGGACTTTCCGCTGCTCGCCGTTCCGGTCACCAGCAGCATCCCGTGCCGGAGCTCCGCCAGGGACATCACCTGCTCGGGAATGGCGAGGTCCTTCCAGTGCGGTATGTCAAAGGCGACCACGCGGATAACGGCCGCCATCGAGCCTCTCTGCCGGTATACGTTTATCCTGAAGCGGGCCAGCCCCGGCAGGGACACCGAAAAATCGTCGTCCCCCTGCTCAAGAAAACGCTCAATAGGACGCTGGGCCACCTCGTATATCTCGCGCACCAGCTCCTCCGTCTCCTTTGGGAAAATGCGCTCATCGCTTATTGGAACAAGCTTTTTGTCCTGCTTGATGCTCACATTGCCGCCGGCAACTATAAATAAATCCGAGGCCCTCTCGTCCACGGCGCGCTTCAAATAATCCTTAAGCTGCGTCATAAGTATCTCCTTCAAAACAAGGTTCTAAAAAAGGGTTCCGTCCCATATGCCTATAAATTCATCCGACTCCCACTCTCCGGAGGCCGCAGCCTGCCAGCGAAGGATTTCGTAGTCCATTCCGCCGTCCGCGGGCGTGAGCGCCACGCTCACCTGAAGCTCCTTGGTGTCCGAAATCGGGCAGACATACTCGGCGTACAGTGTGTCTCCGCCCATGAGCTTCACGCCCTCGGGCGTCTCCCCCGCGCGCAGACGCGCCAGAATTTCCTGCGCCTGCAAATCGGCCGCGTAATATTCCTCCACGGCGCGCTGCGAGGCGTCAGCCAGCCCCGTGTCCGACCTCACCGTCGCCAGCGACAGCAGAGCAAACACCGTCAGGCACAGCACCGCGAATACAACCAGCAGCGACGTTCCGCCCACCGCGGGCGGAGAAAAGCGCTGCTTATCCTGCCGTTCCATCGTCCACCTCCGATGCAAGCGGCTCCTGCCACGACACGTCCATGCGCAGAAGCTCCCTGTCCTCCAGCTCGTCTCTTATCCAAATCTCAGCCATGCCCAGACCGTTCACGCCGCTTTGCAGCCGGACCGCGCCAAGCGTGTAGCGCATGGTCCCGCCGGCGAGGTTCCAGTCCGCGTCGTAATCAATCATCAGCTTGTCTTCGCCGGGATACTGAGCTCCCAGAAGCTCCGCAGCCGCGTTCATGTCCCCGCCGCAGTGCCGCACGGTCTCCATGACGCTCTGCGCCTGAAGCAGCGCGCGGTCTCGCCGTTCGCTTTCCTTCGACATGCTGTCCGACTTCACAAAGGCCTGAAGGCACAGCGCCGCGGCCAGCGCGAACACCAGCACCATCACCATCTGCTCCATCAAAATCAAAGGGGGCCTGCTGCTTTTCACCGCGCCGCCCCCTCTCCACTGCGCAGTGACAGGCGCAGCGTGTCCGTCGTGCCGCCCTCGCCGCGAAGCTGTGCCGTCAGCAGTCCGCCGTCCATGGACAGCGAAAGGGCCTCAAGCTCCATTATCCGCTCGCCGTCCCGCGGCTCAAGCTCCGCGTCCTCGGCCGTGTAAAGCTCCATTATATACCCGTCATACCAGTACACCCGCGTGACATACCCGTCCTGCGTCAGCGTAAGGGCCGTCGTCTCTCCGAAGGGCTCCACCGCCACGCCGCCGGCGCAGTCCGCCTGGTGCACCCTCTCCGCTATGTACTGCGAGCAGACTCTCCGGTCATAGGCCAGCCGGTCCCGCTCGGTCAGGCGGCTGTAGGCCCCCGCCCCCGTAAGCAATACCATCAGTATGCACGCGGCAAAAAGTCCGAACATCAGCAGCATCAGCAGACCGTCGATATGGTGTTTGCTTCCCTGTTTTCTCATTTCGCGTTCTCCAGCACAGTGATATCCGGCATAAGGTTCTCCGCAAACGCGTCATAGCGCACGGTGTAGCGCTCCTCGTCAATCTGCAAGCCGTAGTGCTCCCTTAGATAGTCCAAATCCGGCGGATACACTCCCTGCTCGGCGTAGCAGGCCACACAGGACCGGCGCAGACTCTCCTCCAGCCGCTGCATTTCCTCCTGCTGCCGCCCGCCGTCCAGACTGTCCAGAGCCGCGGCAAAAGCAAGTACCGCCACAGCCGCCCCCACGGGCAGCAGCAGCCCCCGCAGCACGGAAGCCACGGCATTTTTTCTTCTTCCCATACTACTCTATCCGATAGCGCTGATGATGTGCATAAGCGGCAGCATCACCGACAGCAGAATCAATCCAACCAGCACCGAGCACAGCAGCACCAGCGCCGGCTCCACGCGGCTGACCTTCTCGTCCAGCGCGGCCTCGCCCTCCTCGCTCATGTCCCGGGCAATCTTCTCCATCGACACGTCTCCCGCGCCGCTTTTCTGTCCCAGCTCCAAAATGCGGCACTGCCGCGGCGGCAGCAGCTCGCTGTCCCGCAGCGCGGTGCTCAGGCTCGCGCCGTTCTCCAAGCGGAGACGGCAGTATTCGCAGCGCTTTTTCGCTCCCGTGTCCACAAGCCCCGCCGCCAGAGCCACAGCCTCCTCAAGCGGCAGGCCGCTGGCCATACCCATGGCCATTGCCTGGGCCAAGCGGGCATTGTTGAGCTTGCGCGAAACGCCTCGGTCGCCCAGCAGCCTGCGCCAGAGCCGAGCCAGGGCCGAGCGCACCGGCGGAATCAGGGCCATCAGCAGCCCCAGCACCGCCAGCGCGGCCAATACAACCCATATAACCGGCATAGCGGCGCCAAGCTTTCGCCCTATGGACATAAGCCCCGCGGCCATGCCCGTCAGCCTCGCGCCGAGCGAGGCGTACACCGCGTCAAATACCGGCATAACCTTTATCAGCAGCACGGCGATAACCACCAGCATGAGCGCGAGCATCACCGCCGGATACAGCAGCGCGCTTTTCACCCTGCGCCCGAGGCGAACCCTGTCCTCGTAATAGCGCGCGAGCGCGGCGAGCGCCTCCTCCGTCTTTCCGGTCTCCTCGCCCACCTGCACAAGGCCGCATACGTAGTCCGGAAAACTCCCGCTTTCACGCAAAGCGGCGGACAGGGTTTTTCCGCTGTCCACCTGCTCCGCCATTGATGAGAAAAGCTCGGCGTGCTCTCCCTCCTCCGCAAGGAGGGAAAGCGCGTCGCCGGTACTGACCCCCGAGTGCATAAGCATCGACAGCTCCATGCACACCGCGGCCGTCTCGTCATTGGAGATAATACGTTTCATATAAGAACTTCTCAATTCAGTAAAGATATTTTGTCGTGTAGTTGCTTCCGTTGCCGATATACTGCATAATCGACTCGCTGCTGTTTCCGGAGGAAGCAAAGGTCGGGTCCATTCTCTGCCAGACCTTGCCGTCGAAGAAGATGGCGCCGTCAATCCAGCCCGTCTCCTCGGTCCAGACGCTCACCCACGCGTGATAGGCCGTGCCGGCATAGCCGACCACCATCTTGCAGGGCACGCCCTGGCTGCGCAGCATTCCCGTCATAAGCGCGGCGTAGTCAAAGCATATGCCCTTCTTCGCCGCCAGAACGCTGTCAAGGTTCGGCAGATAGCCGCTCTGCACCGTGGCCGCCTTGTCCTTGTCATAAGTGAAGTTTCCGACCACGAAATCGTATACCGCAGCCACCTTTTTCAGCGTATCCGTCTCGTTCTGCGTCAGCTCCGCCGCCTTGGCCACGGTGTTGACCGCCGTGCTGTAGTCCACGTACTGGTTCGGGCGCAGGAAGGGCGCAAAATCGTCCTTGAGCGTCACGCTGAAGCTCGCCGACGTCAGCGCGGCGTACTTTTTGCCGGTAGTGTTCTGGAGCACTGTCGTCTTGTACTCCCCGTTGCCGTCGGACAGCGGGAAAGTGACCCAGCCGCCGGTTGGCAGATCGTAGGTGTAGGTTGTGGTCGGCCCCGTGACCTGCACCTTGAGCCGGCTGCTGCTTGCCGAGGCAAAGCGCGCCATGACGTAGCCGTCGGCGGTGTTTGAGTAGTCAATCTCGGCGCCGCCGCCGTTTTTCGTCGCCGTTCCGGAGGCCACGGGCAGCATCTCGCCCGGCACCGCGGCCGGCGCGCCCGCCAGCGGCACAGCCTCATCCTCAATCGTGAACTCATCAAGAGACACCTGATCGACATACGCCTCGTCCATCATGTGTCCGAAAGCCTCCTCGTCCGAGGCCGTCTGATGATAAAACAGCTCCGTGCCGCCCTCAGATATCAGCCCTGCAAAGGCTTCCTCGTCCGAGGCCGTTTTTGCGCAGCCTGCCGACAGGCATGACGCCGCCAGCAGCAACGGTACTATAAGCTTCTTTTTCATAGGAGGTTTCCTTTCTCCGCAAATCGGTTCAACCCTTTTCCCTGATTTTGCCTACGGGCTCAGGTCAATCCCATCTCCGTCCTGACGCAGCGCACCGTCACCCTCTGGCGTCCGCCGACGGTGCAGGTGAAAAGCGTCAGGTCCCAGTCTCCGTCCGGGTCAGCCATTTCCTTTGCCTGATTTGGCCAAAGCTGCTCGATTGACAGCACGCTGTAATAAAATTCGTTGCCGTCCATATCCGTAAAGCAGACAGTGTCGCCCGCCTCAAGGCTGTGAATCCTTCCGAAGTGCCTGTTATAATTATGCGCCGCAATTATCATATTGTCAAGATAAACCGAACCATAATAGCGGCAGGGCGCAATTTTCAGGTTGGGGTAGCTCCACTCGCTGAGCACCGGCAGCTCCAAATCCAGCGACGGAATGCTTATATAGCCGACGTAGCTGTTCCCGTCAATCTCGACTATGGGCATCTCCACCCTCGCGTCCACCATATAATCCGGCAGGATGTTCTCCGGCAGGCTCTGACTTTTCAGCCTGCGCTCCGGCTCCACTGCCCGCAGCTCCGCCAGCGCCTCCTGCGCTCCGGACGCGGCGCGCCTGTCGTCCAGAACATTGTACGCCGTCAGCCCCAGCGCCATAATCAGCAGCAGGGCGCCCAGCAGCATGCACAGCCTTCCGCGTTTATTCTTCATCACAGCGTCCCCGCCTGTTCCGTCCCCAGCCGAGCAGCAGCAGAAATGTTCCGCCCACCGCCAGCATCGGCACCGGCCACCAGAGCTGCCCCGTCTGCGGCAGCTCGCTGAGCGGCACGTCGGGGTCGTCAATCTCTATCTCGTCCGGCGGCGTGACCGCCGGCGGGTCCTCTATCGGAGGCACCGACAGCGGCACGTCGGGGTCCTCTATCGTGACGTCGTCCGGCGGGTTATCCGGCGGGTCGTCCGGTCCTCCCCCGCCCGGCCTTGTCGGCTTCTTCCGGTTTTCCACGGTAAAGTTCCTGCCGTCGTCCGACTCCACCCTGACGTTGTAGCCGCTCACCCGCGGCTCCTCAATGTCCCAGCGGTGCGCGCTGTCCAGGCCCTCCCAGACCTTGCTCCAGCCGCTTTCGTTCAGCTCGACGGTGTCATATACCTCCCCGTCGCGCAGCAGGTTTATTGTCACCCTGTTCGGGTGGTTCGCCAGCGGTCTGCCGTCGCTCGTCAGCCAGAGCTTGAGCACCTTGATGCTTATCTTCTCGTCCACCGACTCGCTCATCTTCCCCGACGCGTCCATCGCCAGATCGTACTGCCAGACGCCGCCCGCCTCCGACCAGTGCGGCAGGCACACCAGATACGGCGCCGAGCCGTACCAGACGGTTTTCTCGCTGCCGTCGGCCTGCTTTTCCGTCACGCAGTAGCGCTCGCCGACCGCTAAATAAAGCCCCGGCTCAAGCCCGTCAAAGCGCGCAAGCACCTCTCCGTTCACTCTCTCGGTCTGCGCCTCTGCGCAGCTTTCAATGCCGCCGCGCTTGAGAATCTCAAGGTCGAGCGCCTTTGCCAGACGCCGCCAGTCGCTGTCGCTGCCTATTTTGTTCAAATCCTTCAGCCCGTCGTCCTGCAAATCCTCCAGAACGGGCCTGAACTGCTCCTCGGGCACAAAGCTCAAATACTTTCCGCTCACTCCTGCCACGCGGTAGAGCCGGACAGTCTTTCCCTCGTGCAGATACTTCACCGTCAGCGAGCACTCCGCCTCGGTGCCGTCCAGCGGACCCGCCGCCGCATGGGCCGGCCCTGTCATCACGGCGAGGCATAAAAACAGACACAGCGCCCCCGCGGCCGCACGTCTGAGCGCCAGCTTCAGCTTCATATGGGACACCTGCCTTTCCGAATTAATAATCTATCAATAAACTTGCACTTGTTTTCAATCTTAATCGCACGGTTCAAAGCCTTACGCGCCCCATTCAGGACGGCGGCTACGGTTCCTCTTTGCCCTTTTGGGCCTTTTTGCCTGACTTGTTTCCCGTGGTTTTCTTCCTTTTCTTCTTTCTTCCGCCCGGGTTGACCATAAGCCATATCGCCATGAGCAGAAGCATCGGCAGCGCCGCCACGGGCGCGACCAGCACGGGGTCAATCCTCACCGCGTCCGCTGTCACCCGCGCCGCGGAGGCCGCCTCGGGATTGTCTATCCTCCGCCCGCGCACAAGCAGGCGGTGGCTGTTGATGCCGTAGGGCGTGCATGTCACCAGCGTGCAGTAATCCTGCCCCCTGGTGATTGCCAGATCCTGCATCTCGCCCGGCAGCACAATGTGTATCTGGTCCACCTCGTAGGTCAGTGTCTCCTTGAGCACCTGCAATTCAAAAATGTCTCCCTCGTTCAGCCGGTCCAGGTCCGTGAAAAGCTTCGCGCTGGGCAGGCCGCGGTGTCCGGAAATAACGCAGTGGCTCGATTCGCCGCCCACCGGCAGCGAGCTGCTGTTGATGTGCCCCGCCGCCACCTGTAGCACGGCGTCGCTTGTGCCGTGGTAGATAGGCAGCGTAACCTCAATTTTGGGAATTTCGATGTAGCCCATAATCCCGTCGCCGCTCAGGTTGAGCTGGGAGTTGTAGGCCTCCAGCTCCTGCTCGCTCAGCTCAAACGGTATCGTCCTCGTGGACAGGGCCTTGTTGTAAGCCAGCGCGTCGAGCCAGATTCGCTCATAGTCCACCGTGGACAGCTCGGATACGCTCTGCGCGTAGCCGGCGATGGCCCTCGACTGGTGAAAGGAGTTCCAGTAGTTGCTGGCTGTGGGGTAGAGCATAAGCCCCGCCCCCAGCAGCAGCGCCGCCACTAACAGTATAGTGGACAGATGTTTTTTCATACGTTTTTCTCACCCCTTCGCCGCGCCGCAGCTCTCCCGCGGCGCAGCGAATTACGCGGGGTGCGCGATTAGTTTGCCGTCAGGCCGCTCCGCGTCCCCGCCGGAGCAGACTCAATTTCCGTCAGGCTCTCAGTCCTCGTCGAATCTTGCGCGGCGCTTGGTGATAAGCAGCACGATAGCGCCCAGCAGCAGCACGGCGCCGCCGATGTAGAATATAGTGGTGCCGATGCCGCCGGTCTCCGGCAGAACAACGCCCTTGAAGTTCTCAACGTCTATGGTAACCTTTCCATCGGCCGCGCTGCCGTCAACATTGCCGCTGTTCTTGGTCAGCTTCAGCACAGTGACCTCGGTCTTGTCGTTGTTGTACTCGGCCGTGAGCACAAAGTCAATCGGCTCTATCGGGTTGTAGCCGCCCGTAGGCGCGCTGTCCTCAACCAGTCTGTATTCGCCGGTGGTAAGGCCCTTAAACTCGAATGTAGTCGTCTCTCCGGCCTCAAAGCTTTTCACGAGCTGATAAACCGCGGTAATATTGCCATCCGCGTCCTTATCCACGCGATAATCCGGCTCAGTCAGGTCAGCAGCATCCTCAGGAATCGTTGCCATCTTCTTGTACAGGCTGAACGCCGCACCCTTCAGCGGGCTCTTCTTGGGATCCGAGCCGTCAATCTTGTTTGCCTCAAACTCAAAGGTGAAAACCTTCGCGGTGGAGTCGGGCTTATCCTCGCCCGCGCCGGTGAAGTCGAGCTCAACCGTGTTGGTGTTTCCGCTGCCGCCAAGCACCAGGTCAGCATTGTCCAGCAGCTCAGCCTCATAGATGACCACAATCTCATCGCCGTCGCTCAGGCCGATGAAGGGGTTGCCAACAACGGTATTATCCTTCATTCTGAGAATCTCAAGAGTAAATCCGTTAGCCTCAACATCCAGCGCGTACATGCTCGCGTTCACGAGTACAGGCTCCCCTGCGACACGCTCTCCGGCATCGTTCATCGTGTAATGGACAGTATACACTTTGATATCATCGGGCTTGCTGAACGCCTTGCCCTGAGTATCCGTGAAGGTCATCTCGTACTTGGTCTTTTTCTCGTAGCCCTCGGGAAGCGTGGCGGTGATCTTGAACTCCACGGTATCGCCCACGGCGTACTCGGTGCCCTTTACGTACTCATCGCCGTCCTTTACCTTTACTTCCTTCTCAACGTCGGGGATATCCTTTGTTTTCGGATTTATTGGATTCTGGTCGTCAACGTGAGTGTACAGGTTGTATTTCAGCGTCTCGTCGGTCGCGGCCTCATCCTCCAGCAGGTAATAGCCGGTCTCGCGCGCGACGGTTTCGCCGGCTTCCTGTCTCAGCCCGGCGTCGCCGGTGCTCTGAATCGCGGTCTTGATTTCCTTTGCCATGGTGGCCCACTCAGTCACGGAAGCGTTCTGCTTTACGGTGTAGAGCGCCTGAGCCACAGCCTGAGCCTCGGCCTTGGGATCCTTGCCCTCTGTGCCCACATCCGCAATCCTCACATTCGCAAACGCGGCCTTCACGGCATCCACGCTCGAGTTCTTCATCGCATCGACAAACGCAACCTGCTTGTCATGAGAATCCAGCGCAGAACCCCATTCTATGGTGTTGGTCTGCAATTCCTTGGTAACATTGCCGTCGTCATCCGTTATCAGTTTGCCATTATCATCTGTTGCCGGCTCTCCGGTCAGAAGCTGGAACACGAGAAAATTGTGGGTGTTTACCGTCATGTTCGGTTCAGTGTTCGTCGCCCATGCGCTCACTCCCAGCGCCGCGACCATCACGAGCGCCAGAACAAGGCACAGTGCTTTTTTCATTGTTTTCATCTTTTATTCTCCTTTCATTTTTCGCATATTTGTCCCGCTGTGAGGCGGCGTGTTGTCCAATCAGCCGCCCCCCCTCACAGCTTTTTTTCTATACCAAAGGCAGCCCGCCGCCAAAATCAGCAGCGTTCCCGCCAAAGTATACATCATGGCGCTGTTTTCAATGCCCGCGCCCGTCTCGGGGAAGGTGTATCTCGCGCTGTTCACGCATACGAGCTTGTCGGTCCTTCCGGCCTCGAGCGTGCCCGTGGCCTCCTCGCCGAGAATCGTGTTCTCCCCAGGCAGCTCCGCGCCCTCGGCTCCGTTAATGGCATCCGTGCCGTTTCCGCTCATGGCGTCTGCGCCGCCGGCTCCATCCGCTGCGCCCGCACTGGCTCCGTTCGGGGTGTCAGCCCCGACGTCAGCGCTCCGTACGTCCGCCCCGGCTTCTCCGCCTTGGGTGTCCGCCTCTGCTTCTCCGCTCCGTGCGTTCGCTTCGGCGTCAGCGCTTTCCTGCTCCGCGGCCGCATCTCCGGCCGTTCCGCCGTCCGGCGCATTCCCGC
Source organism: uncultured Eubacteriales bacterium (assembly GCA_949744025.1). Taxonomy (GTDB): domain Bacteria; phylum Bacillota; class Clostridia; order Oscillospirales; family Oscillospiraceae; genus JAMPGF01. The sequence goes on along the minus strand of CATJWA010000184.1, from coordinate 10,003 downwards.
CCTCGGGCGCGTCCGGACGTTCAAATGCCTCGAAAGACTGGACGTAGTGGACGTTGAAATTCTCAAACACCCTGGTGTTTTCCGTAACCACATAAGCCGTCCCCGGCGGCAGCGAGGTAATGGCTATCGCCTCTCCGTCCTTAAGATTCACGGTTATGCTCGTCTTAAGTCCGTTGACCTCAAGCTCAGCGGGATTCTCCGGCTCGACGAACTCTCCGTTCGTCAGGTCGCTGCGAATGTAAACATGCGCCCTGTAGGTCCCGTTTTCAGGCTGCTCAGCGCCGCTCCAATTGAAATCGGTGTTGTCATACAGGAACCGCTGCTTATCCTCGACGCTGTTGAAGTCCAGGCTTATCTCGAACTTAAACTCGTCGCTGCTGCGCACGCCCTCAACCTTTTTCTCCAGCCAGAGCACGCCCATGTCCCCGTCGCCAAACGGAGGCAGAACCTCCTCGGTGGATTTGTTGAGGTAATGGACCGTAGTCATCGTCGCGCCCTCTACCGGCCCGGTAGCGAGCACGCTTTCCACAGGTCCCGTTACATACGGGTCGGACCCGTACTTCTCGTGCTTATCAAGATACTCAACCTTTGTGTCCACCGTTGTTGCAAACTCAGGCTCGGTATCAGGAGCAAATATCTCGGTAATCGTGTACACAGCGTCCTTCGGCAGGTTCGTTATGGCAAGCGCCTCGCCATGCTTGAGCGTGAACACAGCGTCACTTGTAATGGCTCCGCTTCCATCCTCGCCGTAGGGCCTTACCTCTCCGGACACCGTGCGGATGTAAGCGACATAGCTGTCGTCTACCACCACTCCGTCTCCGCCCTCAAGCTTGAAGCTGAAGGTGAAATCCCTGTAGATGTCCTCGGGAATCGGGCTTTCAACCTCTTTCTCAATCCACAGCGCGCCGTGCTCCTCGTCCACCTTGGTCTTTATGGTGTCCTCAAGGTTGACGCCCGCCAGCGTAGGCAGCGTGAACTGCATCCAGCAGGTGGAGCCGGAAGCTCCGCGCTCGGTGTAGAAGAAGGTCAGGCGGTATTTCTGGCTCTGAGAGTTGCCCGAGCCGTCTCCCTCCGTGAGATTGACCTCGTCATCAACGCCCCGCTCTCTTTCAACATGGTCCCAGAGGTTGACATATTCGCCCACGGAGCTGTGTACGCCGCCGATGTCGCAGATAAGCTTGCTTTCACCGCTCGGCTGTCCGCTCTCGTCCAGCGGAGTGAGGAACACCCACATGTCGTCGTCGCCGAAGAACCAGTATTCCAGCGGGCCGACATAGTCGTCCGCCAAATCGAAGTCCACGGCGAAATTCATGCCGAAATAGCTGTTATGGGCAGTGTTGTCATCGCTTTTGGGCATGTACTGACCGCTCTTTACGTTTCCGTCCCCATCAACTCCGGCATACTTCACGTCTCCGACCGTGAGATTTCCGTTCTCGCCGGTAACATAGTGTCCAAATTTAGGGTCATTGTTCTGCACGCCGTCCATAGGCCAGAAATTATTGCCCCAAACGCCCGAGTTCTGCGTAAATTTTTCCACTCCGCCGCAGCCGCTTTGCTGTCCTCCTATCGAAACCGCGCTCAGAGTATAGGTGTCTCCTTGCCGGATGAACGTCAGGCCGCTGTCCTTGTACTGATGCTTTCCGTCGGCATCCTCCGTGCCGAAAAGCTCGGGGCCGTCAATACCTTCGCTGAATATCACCCTCTGAGTTGCGACATCAAACCCCTGAACGATTCCAAAGGTGCAGCCTCCATAAGATACCGGATGGGCATTCGGCCATTGTCCTGTCTTGTTGGCCTTGTTTATGAAATTTCCAAGCCATGTATCGGCGGAATACCTCACGCCCGTATTTCCGTTGCCGAAAACGTAGTGGGCATTCCCCTCGGTATGCGCATAATTGTTGATTCCATACCTTTCAATTTCCATGATACTCCCGGTCTGGTATTCCGACTTGGAAATATCATAGTCGTACAGGGTCGCCGGTTCTCTGTGCGCATTGTTATCAGTTGTGTCATAAACAAGCCTTATGACCGCGTCGTTTTTAATCAGTATGCAATTCGGGTTTTTCTCCGCCGTCACCGCAAGGTTTGTCAGGCGCATGGCTTCCGTATATGTCACGGCCTTCCAGCGCACTGTGAGGTCCGAGCCGTCCTCATTTTTCACGGTCTCGGTCTCCAGACGCTCGCCCCTGGCGGTATCTGCGGTCTCCCCCTCTCCGAGCTGTATCCAGATTTCTTTCAGCGTATAGTTTTTCAGCGTAGGCTCCCCCGCCAGATTCTCGTTGACCTTGTCTCCGATTATGTTGACGTACTGCAGTCCGGGAGCTTTTGCGTACTTAAACACATGGGTCTTATACAGCGGCTGCACATCCGTGCGCATAACGACGTTTCCGCTTTCATTCAGGTACATCGCTCTCGGCGGCAGTGCCGTCGGCGTATTCTCCTTGGTTCCGTTTACCGGCAGAACTCCTCCGCTTGTGTCAATCACATTGAGCTTGTTTTCCGTTGCGTTTTCCGGCCTGCTGTCCACCGTCTTGAGGTACGCATAATACTCCACCGTAAACGTCGGGTTGGCCTGGCTGGAAACCGTCAGCTCAAAGCTGTTGTCGGGCAGCTCGGCCTCGGCGCTCTCGCCCTCGGCCAGATTGGCCGCGGCCAGCACGCCGCCGTCGCTGGCTATGGTCAGCACGGGCTCGCTCGGCGCCTCGTCAAGCTGTATGTCCGCCTCCATCATGTACGGGTCGTAATACATGTCGTACATGGTCACGGTCTCCTCCAGCGCGCTGAGCAAAAACTCAGTGGGCGTAACCTGCGCCGTTATCTCGCACTGGGACAAATCCAGCTTCACGCCGTCAACCTCGGCGGTTATCGTTATAGACTTTTTCAGCAGCGTCTCGCCGCCGGCCACGTCCTCGCCGTCAACATCATATTCGGGCAGAGCGTCGGGCTCTCCGTCCCCAGCGTCGGCAAAGGCGATATCCGCGAAGTCCGCGTCCTCCTCCACCACGCCGAAGCTCACCTCGACCTCCTGCACGGGCTCAGACTCAGGCTCGGACTCGGCCGCATCCCCAGCCTCTCCTGTGCCCTCGCCGTCCTCCGCATCGCCTCTGGGCACGTCGGGCTCGGCGCCGTTCATCTCCGGCTCCGCGGCATCCCCGCTCTCCGCCGGTCCTGCCTCGGGCTCTGGCCGTACGGGCTCGGGTGCTTCGGACGTCTCCTGCTCCGGCTCCGTCTCCTCGGACGGACCGGCAGGCTGCTCCGTTTCGTCCCCCGCTCCTGCCGGTGCGTGGGACGCCGTATCGGGAATGGACTGCCCTGCATCCGCGCCGCTCTCCTGCTCGGAAGCCGTCGCGCCCGGCAGCGCCGTTTCGCCGCGCCCCGCGGACACGTACAGCTCTCCCTCCGCCTCATACTCCGGCACGGCGTAGCCGCGCACGTGGAAGCTCATGTTGAACTCGTCGGTGTTGTATTCAAACGTGTCGTCAATCCATATCGCGTTCTCGGCAGGCTGCTCCGGAGGCAGCAGACCCGCCAGCTCGGGGTCGAGACAGTCCGCGCTGTGGAGGTGCTCCGGAAGCGTGCAGCGCAGCTCGCCGCTGTCAAACCAGCAGTCCGGCACATGCGTGTGCTCGGCAAGGCCGCAGAAATACTTCTCTCCCAGCTCCGGTATCAGCTCCTGATAGCACTCGTCGGTGTGCGTGTGCTCCTCCATTCCGCAAACGAGCACTTCCTTCTCCTCCGGCTCGCCCTCGGGAACGGACAGGCACGCCGCGGTGTGCTGGTGCTCTATGATTTCGAGCTTTGCGCAGACAAGCTCCTCGTTTCCGTCCTCGTCCTGCTCATAGCAGCTCTCGTCATGGACGTGCAGCTCCGTCTCCGGCTCGGTGCAGGCAAGCACCTCGGTGTGGCTGTAGCACTCGTCGGTGTGGACATGCCCCGTCTCGCTCTCCGGCTCGGTGCAGGTCAGGCGCTCGGTCCACTCGTAGCAGCCGTCGCCGTGGACATGGCCCTCGCCCTCGGCCAGAGTGCAGGTCAGCTCCTCGTGCACCGGAGCGTAGCAGCTCTCGTCATGGGTGTGGCCCGCGCTCTCCTCCTGCGTGCACGTCAGCTCCTCGCTCTCCTCCACCGTATAGCAGCTTTCGTCGTGGCTGTGTCCGGACTCTATCAGTTCTCCGGTCTCCTTGTCGTAAACGTCCCCGCTCTCGCTCTGCGAGCAGGTGAGGACCTCGCTTTGCGTAACGGTATAGCACCCGCTGTCATGGGTGTGACCCCCGCCCTCGGTCTCGGTGCAGGTAAGCTCTCCGCCGACAGAGGTGTAGCAGCCCTCGCCGTGGACATGGCCCTCGCCCTCGGCCAGAGTACAGGTCAGCTCGCCCCTGTCGCGGGCGTAGCACGCCGCGGTGTGGGTGTGTCCCTGCTCCTGCGCCTGAGTGCAGGTAAGCTCCTGCTGCTCCTGATAGCAGTCATCGTCATGGGTATGGCCCTCGAACTCCGGCAGGGCACAGATCAAATTGCCCTCGCCGTCATAGCAGTATTCATCATGCTCATGTATCACGATGTCCGCGTCGTTTTCCACGCCGCATATTATCTCAGGCTGCGGGGAAACCATTTTCAGCTCATAGCATTTTTTGCTGTGCGTATGCGCTTCCAGCCCGCAGGTTGTTTCATTGGACAGCGTAACCGCCGGCACTATCAGCATGTACACCGTCGCAAAGGCGACCACGAGCGCGAGCACGCGCAGCACTCTCGACCTGCGCTTTTTGCTGCTGTGCGATTTCAGACAGCGCTCAACCTGTTCAGACAGCTTTTCTTCCATCATCCGTACCCTCCTTCCCCGAGAATTCGTTATATCCCCTGCATCTTTTTACACAAGCCCGAGCGACTCAAACGGCCATATGCGGAACACCAGCCGTCCCACGACCTGATCGTATGACACGCATCCGAGCACGGTGTTTCGTGAATCCAGCGACACGCTCCGGTGATCTCCCATCACAAACACCCTCGATTCCGGAACCTGATACGGCAGCGTTATGTTGCAGTCGCCCATGGCCTTTTCCACCAGGTACGGCTCGTAAATCTCCTGCTCGTTGACGTAAACCGTTCCGTCCTCGGCTATGTCCACCCAGTCCCCGGGTCCCGCTATGACCCGCTTGACCAGTATCTTGTTGTCATAATAAAACGCCACTATGTCCCCTGTTTCAAAGCTTGAGCCCTTGAGCGAGACAACTATCTCGCCTCCCGTCAGCGTCGGGGTCATAGAGTTTCCGCTTATCTGCAAAACCGGCATCCACAGCGTCGCCACAAGCACCGCGGCCGCGGCCACCGTGATGAGCGCAAAAATCGTGCTTTTGAGCACTCTCCGGAAGCGCCGGCGGTATTTCTCGCGTCCGAGCTCCTTTTCAAGCTGGGCTATGGAGGGAATTTCAAGCTTTTCCTTCTCAGCCCTGCCGGCAGGCGCCTTCGCGTTTTTCTTTTTCATAGGCTCACCGTTCGTTTTTTAATCATGCTGCCGGCCGCGGAAAAGGACCGATTCTCCCTTTCCTGCTCCTCTCTGGCGCTTCGCTTCCTGCCGTCCGGCCGGCTTCGCCGCGCGAATGACCACAGTCTGCGCGCCGGGTCTGGCGGACGAGGCTGTCACCGGAACAAGCGCGGTTCTTGAGGCGTGCTGCGCCGCTTTTTTTGCCCGCGGCGGCTCGGGCAGCTCCGCGCCCTCCGGCAGCGGATAGAGCTCATGCAGGCTCTCCAGATAAAAATCCGCCGCGCGCTGGGCCGCTTCAAACACCTCGTTTATCTTCAGCGCGGCCTCCGCTATGGAGCCGGGCTCAGTTCCGTCATGTATGCTCCATACCGGCCTGGCCTCAAGCTCGGCCCGCAGACGTGCCGACTCCGCCTCAAGCTGCGCCTTCTCGTCCTCAAGCCTCCTGCGCTCGGCCTCCAGCTCGGCTTCAAGCTGTCCGCGCCGCTCCTCGAATCCCGCCTCAAGCCGTTCGCGCTCGGTCTCAAACCGGCGGCGCTCAGCCTCAAGCTCGGCTTCAAGCTGCTCGCGCTGCGCTCCGCTGTCCGCCTGCCGCTGCTCCCGCTCCGTCTCCAGCTCGGCTTCAAGCTCGTGTATCCGCTCGTCCTTGCGGTCAAGCCGCTCGCGAAGGCGCTCATAGCCCTCCTGCGCCGTGCGGAGCTGTTCGTCAGTTTCCTTGAGCAGCGCGCCGAGACGCTCGCTCTCCTTCGCCTGGTCGAGCAGCATCTCCAAAAGCTCGCGGCGGCCGAGTTTTTGCAATTCCTTATCCGTCATGCGGGGCTTCTCCTTCACTTACGCACACACGCCCGCCGTGCGCGATGTTCCGCCCGGCGGCTGTTTACAAAATTTATATTTTGACAGGCTCTGCGGAATGTGTCCTGCTTCCGCGGAGGCAGGACATACCTCCACATAAATAATTATAGCACAAATCTGAAAAATTTCAAGGACATTTTTCTCGCTTCGCAGCGCGCAAACCGCAAGATATAGTTGCCGCTCTCAATTATATGCGCAACATATCCAAAATGACAGCGCACAGGCCTGTCAGCGGGCGCTTTTTGTGAAAATTTACACTAATTTAACATTTTTACCGGCGGCGTGGCTGAAAACCGTGTTTTTCTTCAGCCTGCGCTGCCGCTTGCTTTTTTTGCGCGCAAAGCTCCGTCCGGTCCCCTCTGTGCACAGACAAAATATAAATTTTGTAAACAGCCGCGCTAACTTATCAGTCCCAGGCGCTCAATGGCTCGGCGGTGGTCCGCGCCTGCGGTCGCTATGTACAGGCGCGTGGTGTTTATCGAGCTGTGTCCCAGCAGGTCGGCCAGCAGCGCTATGTCATGGCTGGCCCTGTAAAACACCGTGGCGAACAGGTGGCGCAGGTTGTGCGGAAACACCTTGCTCTCCGCCACGCCCGCCGCGGCGCACAGCCGCTTCATCTCGCGCCATATCTGCTGCCTGGACATCCCCGCTCCGCCTCTGGTGAGGAAAATTTCGCCGGAGGCGATTTTTTCCTTTTTCGCGTATTTCAGAAGCTTTCGGCACAGCTTGCCCGGCAGGAGTATGGTGCGCACCTTTCCCTTGAGGTAAATTTCCGCCACGCCCCGCCGCGCCGCCTCCACGGTGATTTCGCGCACCTCGGACACACGTATGCCGGTTGCGCAGATTGTCTCGAGCAGAAGCTCCAGCCTGCCGCGGCCGGAACGGGACGCGGCCCGCAGCAGCCGTCCGTAATCATCGCGGGTAATCTCCCTTTCCGCACTGCGGAAAATGCGGCGCTGTATTCGCAGAAAGCGCGTCCGGCAGTCGTTCCAGCCGTGGCAGCGCAGAAAGCTGTTTACGGCCGAGAGCATGGAGTTTATCGTCGCCGGCGCGTAGCCCGAGCGAAGAAGCTCCTCCTTCCAGGCCGCGACCGCGTCAGCCGAAACCTCCCTGCCGTCCAGCCAGAGCGCAAGCGCCCTGACATCGCGCATATATTTCTCCGCCGTTCCTCCGCTGCGCTCCTCCCGTCTGAGCATTTCCGAAAAGTCCGCAATCTCCGACTTTGTAATTATTCTCCTGTCCATGCCGCGCTTTCTCCCTTCTCCGCCCCGTTTCGCGGGGCGCCGAGCTTTTATGACATGTACAGTATAGCAAAGCCGCGCGGAGCTTTCCAGCTTATTTCTACAGCGTATGCAAGCGCCGCGGTGTCGGCCATTATTTGGCCGAGTAAATCATAGCACATTCTCTCCGCCGCGTATCGTCCCCGGCGTGAATTGCATAAAATTCGGCGTGAAACGCATTGCCCGCCAAGCCGCCGCCCCGGGCGCTCGATATCCGGCGTCCGGGGCGGCGCAAATCGCCCCCGAGTCCGCTTTCGCGGCCCGGGGGCGTCGGCATATTTCATGGATTTTCACGGCGGCTTTTTTCGGCTTGCAAGCCCGCCTGTTTTGGCTATCTGTACGCCTTCCGAGAGCTGTTTTCATCCGCTCCGGAGACGAGGCCGAAGTGCTCCATTGCCTGGGAAATGCAGCTTCTCGCAAGGGCCTCCTCCATTTCGGCGTCTCCGACACTGCCGCGCAGGTCCTCGGGGAAAATGCGGGCTATCTCCCCGCCCCAGGGGCCCTTGTCCGGCCCGTCGAAGTCCGTCAGGACACAGCGGCCCGACTCGTCGGTGCGGAAGGTCAGCGCCGCGCAGCTTCGCACGCAGGAGGTGCTCAGCGGCGCGCCGTTGGCCAAGCTGAACGCCTCGCACTGAAAGGCAATCCAGCACACCGTATTGCCCGCGCCGTCGGGGCGAGCGCCCAGCGTCTCGTGAGCCTCGCACTGAAAATCGCCGGGCAGGTCATAGCGGCACAGCAGCGCGTTGTGGACGCTGCGCTCAAGGTCCTTTGAGGGGACGGGGACGGTCCCGCCCCGGCCGCTGAAATCAAAGCCGTCGAACACGCGCAGTTCCTCGCCGCCGCGGATGAAGGTCAGGTCGCTCAGCAGCTGTGTGGAATTGGTGCCGGTGAGCGTTTTCAGCTCGATTCTGCCCTGCCCGGGGTCGTTTGGGTCACAGGTGGAGAGCTTATCCGCCTCGGTGTTGGGCAGCTCGTATTCCACAAATTCCCAGCTCCAGTCGCTTGTGTCAATCTCGTAGCGGACAAGCCAGTGGTCCCAGTCCTCCTCCCTGTAGGCAAGGCGGATGCGTCCGCCGCCGTCGTCCACCAGCGGGCGGACAAACCGCCTGCCCTGTGTCAGCTCGCAGCCCATCGCGGTGAGCAGGTCGGCGGTAAAGACAATTTCTTCCTTCCCGAAATCGTAGGCGTACACGCCGGACCAGTCGCTGAACACCAGCAGACTGTCATCGGCGTAATTGAGCTGGGGCTTTGAGTCGGCCCTGACCCTGATTCCGTCGTAGCACAGAGCGGGGCACAGCACGCCCGCCGCGGGAGGCAGGGGGCGCTCGTCGTGGGCTGTTTCGCGGCTGTGAAAGGCCATGTATTTCCCCAGCAGCTCAGCGGAAACGCTGTCTCCCTCGGGGGTGAGGCCCTCATTGTTCGCCTCATAGGACATATGGTCGCACAGCCAGGCCAGACGGGGGAAGCCCAGCTCGTCCATGTGCGCGTACATGCCCTCGGGGTCGAGCCTGAGGCGGCGCAGGTACTCACCGGCAGCGCCCTCGATGTAATACTCCCTTCCGCCCTCTATCATGCTGTGCTCAAGCTGGCTGAGGGTGTAGCCGCCCATGCGCTCAATCCAGACCGTTTCCCTGAACATTTCCTCCAGCGCGCCCGCCCGCTGCATGCGCCAGACATTGCCGTCGCGCATGAGGATGTGGTCGAAAATGCTGGGGCTACCCTGCTGGTACTCAAGGCACAGGCCGTCCGGTGCGATAAGGCCGGCGGCCTCCATTTCCTCGCGGCGGTACATGTTTATCAGGCCCTCGTAGTCGAAGGTGAAGTACGGGTCGAGGGCCCACATGTCCTCGCCGAGGGCGAAAATATACTCAAACTCGGCAAAGGGCGTGGGCTGGGAATACCAGCTCCAGAGCTGTTTTCTCACCTCCATGACGGCCTCGTCATGGCTCAGGCCGTTAAAATCGAAGCTGCGCCAGCTCATTATCTCCCCCGGCAAATCCTCCCAGGCGTAAACAGTCTGGTCCTTGACGGAGTAGTCCGTTATGGTGAAGGTGCGGCGGTCCTCCGGCAGGCTTTTCAGGTGCTCGAGCATCACCGTGACAAGCTCCGCCGCGGCCCGCTCGGGGGTGGCCGTGCCGCTGTCGTCGCGCCAGTAGTAGACGTCGCCGGTCATGCTGGTGTCGTTTTCGGGCTCGCCGAGCAGCTCCGGAACCGGCTCGTACTCCACCGTCTGGGCTGGGCTGCCGTCATAGCCGGCGAAAAACACGGCTTTGTCCAGCGATAGGACCTCGCTCAGCGGCAGGCGGCTTTTGTTCTGCTCGAGCCAGTTGGAAATGCGCCTGTCGCACTCGGCGTAGGTCTCCGCGGTGACGGGCGCGGGCGAGGCGGCGGCTTCCGG
>CATJWA010000183.1 GCA_949744025.1 uncultured Eubacteriales bacterium | reverse complement strand
TTTCGCCGCAAGGCGGAAACGGAGCGGTAAAGGGAATACAATCCCCCGCGTCCCCGCGTATCCTCGGGGCGGAGCTCAGCGAAGCGGGTCCGGCCCGAAAAGCGAAGAAATTCCCTGTCCGGCGCAGTTTTCGCCGCGAGGCGGAAACGGAGCGGTAAAGGGAATTTCTGAGCTGGAGCAGGTAATGGGAGTCGAACCCACCTCCTCAGCTTGGGAAGCTGATGTTCTACCGATGAACTATACCTGCGTATCTTGCCGGCTGCGGATATTATAGCATACGGCAAAATAAAATTCAATAGCAAAATCGTCAAAAGACATATTTCGTGTACGCCTCGCGCAGCGCGGCGCTGAGCTTGCGCGATACCGGCACGCGCCTCCCGTCGGACAGCAGCAGCTCCGCCGTACTCAGACTGCTGATGTAATCCAGGTTGACAATATACGCCCTGTGCGGCGAGAAGAAGCGCGCGTCGCCGTTCAGCCGCCCGAGCAGCGAGGCCAGAGTGTCCGACGTCTCCAGCGCCGTGCCGTCGGCGAGCGTGCATATCCGCTTGTGGTTCTGGCTCTCCACGAGCATCAGCTCCCGCAGCAGAATTCTGCGCAGCCCGTCGCGCGTTTTGAGCAGCAGGGAGGGAGAGCCCGCCGGAGCCGCGGCCCTGATTGCCGAGAGCACGGCGCTGTCAAAATCGTCCTTCTCCACCGGCTTGAGCAGGTATCCCGCGGCTCCCACGGAAAAAGCGTCAAGCGCGTATTCGCGCGAGGAGGTCAGAAATACAATCGCCGCGGACTCGCCTCGCTTGCGCACCAGCCGGGCCAGCTCCATGCCGGTCATGTGCGGCATTATGATGTCGAGCAGATACATGTCGAAACCGCCCTGCGTCTCCAGCGCGTCAAGCAGGTCATAGGGCGAGTCGAAGGTCTGCATGCGCAGCGCAAGCTCGGGATGCTCCCTGTCAAATTGCTCGGCCAATACCCTGACGCACTCGAGCGCGACAGGCTGGTCATCGCATACACAAAGCCTAAACAAATATGCACCCTCTTTCCCGAAATTCTCTGCCCAAACAGGCGCCTCCGCGCGGCGAAACGCACAAAAACATAAAGCGAATACAGTCAAAAAGTATACCTTTTGACGAATGCGGATGATTCGACTTTTTTCGTCAAAACAGGCTTTATTTTTCCATAAAAACGTCCGATGTAAATAAAAAAATGATAAAAACTCTGCTTTCAAAAGGTATACTTTTTGAAAGCGGGGCATTTTTTCGCTCCCGCCCGCAGAATCGCAGTGTAAATGATAAAAGAAGTATATTATAATATGCGCATAATTGCAAGTGCGTGAGAAGAAATATTTGGAAAGAAAAAGTTGTTGGAGGGTGTGCCAACAGCCAATGCGGGCAGATTTGCGCACAGGAAATGCCGTCGGCAGGGCCGC
>CATJWA010000182.1 GCA_949744025.1 uncultured Eubacteriales bacterium | reverse complement strand
TTCCGTTCGCACCCTCTCGGCGGCTAAGGACGCGGCGAGAGAAGATTTTTTATAAATGGCGGCGCGCGTGCCGGCGTCCAGCGCAAAGCCGAGGCGCGCGCTGAAGCGAAGGGCGCGGAACATGCGAAGCGCGTCCTCCTCGAACCGCCTGCCCGGCTCGCCCACGCAGCGCACAAGGCCGCCTTGCAGGTCCGTGAGTCCGCCGAAGGGGTCTGCAAGCTCTCCGGACAGGGGCATGGCCATGGCGTTTATTGTGAAGTCGCGCCGGGAGAGGTCCTGATAAATGCTGCCGACAAAGCGTACGCTCTCCGGACGCCGGTGGTCGGTATAGTCTCCGTCAGAGCGGAAGGTGGTCACTTCGACGTCACCGTCGGGCGTTTTGACGGTGACGGTACCGTGGCGCAGGCCGGTGGGCAGAGCGTCTTTGCCGAAAAGCTCCATAACCTGCTCCGGCAGGGCGGAGCTGGCCGCGTCCCAGTCGCCGGGAGTGCGGCCGAGCAGGCTGTCGCGTATGCAGCCGCCGACAGCAAAAGCCGCATATCCGGCGAGCTCAAGACGGGAGAGGACATATTTTATTCCCTCGGAAAAAACAATCTCCGTCATTTTGTGTAAATTCTCCCAAGTTTCGGTATATTATATAGTGGGCCGCAAAGAGCGTTCGGCCGCTTTTTGCGGACAAAGGCTTGTAATTTCAGGTAAATACAAGTATAATACTTTTCGCTGAAAAAAACAACGGAGTGTGTTTGATACTTATTTTAACACGAGGAGCTATAGATGGAAGATTTCAGAAAATATCTTGCGCCCGATAAACGCTGCCACCTTATCGGAATCGGCGGGGTGTCGATGTCGCCGCTGGCCGAGGTGCTCTCAGGCATGGGCATGTGCGTCAGCGGCTCGGACATGAACGACGGAGAAAACGTTGAGCATCTCAGGGACAGGGGAATAGATGTAGTGATAGGCCATCAGGCGGGAAGTATAACGTCCGACCTGGATTTCGTAGTGCGCACCGCGGCGGTGCATGACGACAACCCCGAGATTATTGCCGCGCACAAAATGGGCGTTCCGGTTTTTGAGCGCACCCAGGCCTGGGGTGCGCTAATGAAGGACTACCGCAACGCGCTGTGCATCTCCGGCACCCACGGAAAAACAACAACGACCTCAATGTCCACGCACATACTGATGGCCGC
>CATJWA010000181.1 GCA_949744025.1 uncultured Eubacteriales bacterium | reverse complement strand
GCAACTTCTCCTTTGGCGATTATTTCAAGCGTGAGGCACTGGCATGGAGCTGGGAGTTCCTCACGAGCCCAGAATGGGTCGGCCTTGAGCCGGAGCGCCTTTATCCGAGCGTGTACGTCGAGGACGACGAGGCATACGACATCTGGACCAGAGAGATAGGAGTCCCGCCCGAGCGCATGACGCGGCTGGGAAAGGATGACAACTTTTGGGAGCATGGCTCCGGACCCTGCGGACCCTGCTCGGAGATATATTACGACCGCGGCCTTGAGCACGGCTGCGGAAAGCCCGACTGCGCGCCGGGCTGTGATTGTGACCGCTTCATGGAGGTATGGAACAACGTATTTTCCCAGTTCGACAACGACGGCGAGGGCCATTATTCCGACCTTGCACAGAAAAACATTGACACAGGCATGGGGCTTGAGCGCCTTGCCTGTGTGTGTCAGAATGTGGAGAGCCTGTTTGACGTGGACACCGTCATGAATATCACCAACAAGGTCTCCGAGATAACGGGCGTGCACTACAACGAAAGCTACAAGAGGGATGTGTCCCTGCGCATTATAACCGACCACATCCGCTCGGCCACCTTCATGATATGTGACGGCGTGCTGCCGTCCAACGAGGGCCGCGGCTACGTTCTGCGCCGCCTGCTGCGCCGCGCCGCACGCCACGGAAAGCTCCTTGGCGTGAACGAGCCCTTCTTATACAGCGTGGTAGAGACGGTTATCCATGAGAATGAGGGCCACTATCCGGACCTGAGCGAAAAGCGAGGCTATATTGTACGCGTTGTAAAAACTGAGGAGGAGAACTTTGCCCGCACGATTGATGCCGGAATGCACATCTATGGCGATATGCTTGCCGGACACAAGGACAGGGGCGAGAAAATGTTCTCCGGAGACGACGCTTTCAAGCTCTACGATACCTATGGCTTCCCCGTGGACCTGACCGCAGAGATGGCCGAGGAGGAGGGCATGAGTATAGACATGGAACGCTTCAACGTGCTCATGGATGAGCAGAGAAAGCGCGCCCGCGCTGCCCGCGGCGACATGTCAGACGCTTGGGCCGGTATAGATTTGGGCCTTGACTCCACACCGACGGAGTTTACCGGCTATACGGAAAACGAGAGCTGCGCGAAGGTGCTGGCGCTTGTCGAGGAGGGCGAGACCTGCGGCACCCTGGGAGAGGGGCGCCGCGGCATAGTCGTGCTAAGCCGCACGCCTTTCTACGCAGAGATGGGAGGCCAGGTGGCCGACCGCGGGGAGATACGCTTCGGTGAGGCTGTCTTTTCCGTGACAGATGTGCAGAAGGACAAGGGGGGAAAATACCTCCACCACGGTGAAATGACGCGTGGAGAGATAAGCGTGGATGCCGAGGTCACCGCGGCCATAGATACCGAACGCCGTGCGGCCATAAAGCGCGCTCACTCGGCCACGCACCTGATGCAGAAGGCGCTTCAGGATGTACTGGGCGATCATGTACACCAGGCCGGCTCGTTTGTTGAGCCGGACCACCTGCGATTTGACTTCACTCACTTCTCGTCTCTGACTGCGGAGGAGATAATGCGCATAAACCGTCAGGTCGGCAGCATGATTTTGGACGGTATGGCCGTTGAGATTGAGGAGATGCCTATTGACGAGGCCAAGCGCCGCGGCGCTATGGCGTTGTTTGGCGAGAAATACGGCGACGTGGTGCGCGTGGTGTCGATGGGCGGCAAGTCCGTGGAGCTGTGCGGCGGCACGCACGTCGGCAACACCGCGATGGTAGGTACCTTCCACATTGTAAGCGAGGGCTCTGTGGCCTCGGGTGTGAGAAGAATCGAGGCTGTAACCGGCAAGGAATTCATGCGCCGTATGGACAGTATGGAAAGTAAGCTCTTTAAGGCGGCTGAGCTGCTGAAAACCACGCCGGCTGATATTGTCGGACGTATGGAGGGCTTCATGAGTGAGGTCAGGCACATGCGCCAGGATATGGAGAAGCTCAAGGACCGGCTGCTTTCCGGAGACGTGGAGCGTTTTCTGTTCTCGGCAAAGACAATAGGCGATTACCACGTGATAACCGCCACGCGTTCCGACCTTGACGCGAACAGCCTGCGCCGCATGGGCGACTTCCTGCGCGATAAGGACCCGAATGTTGTGGCCGTGCTCGCGACCGTCAACGGCGACAAGAGCACTTTCCTGGCCGTGTGCGGCAAAAATGCCGTGGCCGGCGGAATAAAGGCGGGCGAGATAATCCGTTCCGTGACCGCTGTGGCCGGCGGCAAGGGCGGAGGAAAGCCCGACAGCGCGATGGGCGGCGGCAACGACGTGCTCAAGACCGACGACGCACTGGCCATAGTTGACGACTTTGTGGCCTCTAAAATACAGTGATAAGGAGCGAGCGAAAATGAAAACCTTCCACACCGACCCTGACTGCCTGTTCTGCAAAATAGCTGCGGGCGAGATACCCTCCACGAAGGTGTACGAGGACGAGAGCGTCTACGCATTCCGCGACATCAACCCGCAGGCGCCGACGCATATTCTTGTTATACCGCGAGAGCATATCGTATCCGCCGGCGCGCTGAATGCGGACAACAGCGTCTATGCGGCCAAGTGCCTTGAGGCTGCGGCGAAGATAGCGGAGCAGCAGGGACTGACAAACGGTTTCCGTCTTATCAGCAACTGCGGACCCGACGCGGGCCAGACCGTACCGCACCTGCATTTTCATATCCTTGCGGGCAGGGAGTTAGGCGAAAAAATGGTGTAACAAAAAGTAAATAGATTAAAAATTCCTCCGCCTTACCAAGGTGGAGGAATTTTTCTGCCCCAAAGGAGCAGCACAGCGAAATCAGTATTCAAACATGTAGCTTTCATAGGCGTTTATCACTTTTGTGGAGCCGTATTCGTCCAGACGCGGGTGTTTGCGGCCATAGCTTATGTGAACATGGCCGTGGACAAAATAGCGGGGCGCGTATCTGTCCATCAGGCGGTTGAAGCACTCAAAGCCGGTGTGGGCAAGGTCGCTTCCGTCATTGACGCCGAGAGCAGGCGCGTGAGTGAGCAGTATGTCAAAGCCGCCGTGCCGGTGAAGCGGCAGCCACAGCCGCCGTACACGGCGGCCCATCTCCCGCTCATTGTACTGGTGCCGGCCGCTTGGCTTATAGCGCATACAGCCGCCGAGCCCGAGCACGCGCACACCGTTGTGGACGTGGATTTTGCCGTCCACGCACACGCAGCAGCCGGGCTCGCGCTGGGCATATCGGTCGTCGTGGTTGCCGTGTACATACAATATGGGCGCGCTGGTGAAGGTTGCCAGGAACGACAGGTAGTCAGGGTCGAGGTCGCCGCAGGAGAGTATCATCTCCACACCTTCAAGCTTGCGTCTGTCGAAATGGTCCCAGAGAGACCTTGACTCCACATCGGATAAAGCCAGAATTTTCATGCATGCCGCCTCTATTCTCCGTCGCCGCGGCGCAGCATTGCCCCCGCGGCGTCCGCGACGCTGCGTACAGGGGAGGAGAGCCATTGCAGCAGTTTTTTTGCCGCATCTTCCCAGCCGGACTGGGCGGTGAACATCTCGCGCAGCTGGGCAAAGTGTGCGCGAAGCTGCGTCGGGGTGCAGTCCTTGACCTCGCTATAGTCGAAAAACTCGAGGAAAAGCAGCAGCGCGTCGCCTATGGTGATGTAGCCGTCAAGCTCGCGCGCGCTTTTGAGCTTGTAAACAGAGGAGAAATTTAAATAGAAATAGTAAAAATCCTTGCGGTCCTGCTCACTCCAGACCTCGTCCGGCTGCTTGCCGGCGGCGGCCTGAAGGCGCTGGAAGCGTCCGACTCCGCTTAGCCAGATATAGTTGATGCCGCTGAGCTTATAGAAATCGACAAACTCGTAATAAATTTTGCTTGCCCGGGCCTCGCTGCGCACGGGCATTATTCGTGTGACGTAAGCGGGGAAACGGTCCGCGCCGAAATACCGCAGTACGCTCACGCGCTTGTGGCCCTCGCGGACGTAAAAGGTGTGCATGTACTCGTGTACGCGGATGGGTTCAGATAGTCCCTCGTTCATGTGAGCCTGGCACAGGGATATCCATTTTGAGGCAAACTCTGAATCCTCTGCCAGCAGAGGCTTGAAGCTGTGGGAGAACGAGCGGCTGCGGCCGGAAAATTCCGTGCCTACTACCATCTCAAGGGGAATTTCCACCAAGCCGAGGTCTACCTCGCCGCAGGTCTCCTCCTCGGCGAGTATTTCATCGAGCACAGGAAGATAGGGCGAAAAGCCATGCGCTTTGTGTGCCCGCGCCTCCTTCTGGCCCATGGCAAGGGCCTTCCTGTATTCAGCTATATACATAATATCACAACCTGATTTTAATTAATTTATATCAAATGTCAGAGGCTGTAAAGCCTTACCCGGCCCGCCGCGGGTTTACCTCATGTCCGGACTCTAAAAGCACGCCGGCAAAGCCTATTGACAATTGCTATAGTTTATCATGCTGTGTGGAGCCATTCAATAGCAATAAAATGATATATAGGGTAATATATTATCATATTTCACAAAAATAAACAGCTTATAAAAATAGCTGGTAATTTACTCTTGTGAAAACCTTTTGCGGATGTTATCGTTAATATTAGAACAAATACACGTCTGTAGAGCATATATAATGGAGATGATGCCGGTGCAATGGAAACACGGATATGCTGTAACACCCACACGGGCGGACGGTACGGTGGGGGCGCTTTTGGCGATTGACTGGGCACGGGTGCTGTCGCTGCGCTCAGGAGAGGTTCAGACGCTCCACGCAGGAGATTGGCTGCTTGCAGCGGCGGCGGAGGGCCGCGTGTCTCTCGCGCGGGGTGCGGAATATATCCTGCTCGAAGCGGGGGAAACGCTGCTGCTGCGTGTTGAGGCAAGCTGCCGTGTCGATGCGGCATTGGACAGCCTGTGCTTTGTGCTGCACCTGCGCGGCGATCTGATACAGCGGCTTTTTGCCGAGAGGCTGCACGAGGGGGCCGCACGCTTTTCCGGAGGCGCTGCGTTTGTGCGCGAGTGTATGGGCTTGCTGTATATGCGCAATTCAGAGTGCCCGCCGGTCAGCGCAGAGACGGCCTCGCAGCTTTGCTATGGTCTGCTGCTGCGTCTGTACACGCTGCCGGAGCGTGGAACAGGCAGGCAATTTTCGCTCGTGGAGTCGGCGATTGCGATAATTCAGGATGAGTTTTCTTCTTTGAAGGGTCTTGACGACCTGGCGGGCCGCCTCGAGGTATCCAAGGCCCATCTCATCCGCAGCTTTACTCAAAAAACCGGAGTATCGCCGGGGCGCTATATCATGCATACAAGAATTGAATATACCAAGCTGCTTTTGCGAAAGCGCGGCGCAAGCGTAGCTTACGCCGCAGAGGCCGCCGGCTTTGCCAACGCCAACTATTTTGCCAAGGTGTTCCGCCGTGAAACGGGTATGTCTCCCAGCGAGTATATCAAGTCGATTCTTTCCCTACCGCGCAGCGGAAGAATGTAAAGAAAAATTTTGCCGTGAAAAAACATAATGTTTTTCAATATCGCAAAAGAGCTGCTGAATGGCTTAATTCAGCAGCTCTTTTGCGCGATATGGTATAAGGCATTTTTCCTTTCAATCCATTTTCTGATCCATGTGAAGCTTTACCCTCTGCCCGAGCAAGCGCTCCTGAAGCGCGGGTATGCTGCAGTTGTCGAAGTCGGAGAACATCGCCGCCGCCGTTCCCGCCGCCTGGCCGCTTACAGCGCTGGGGGGTATCACTCGCGTGACGTTCCACACCGCGTCTGAGGTTGAAATTATTCTTCCGGCGGCTATGAGATTCCTTATACGGCCGCCGACGAGGGCGCTGAACGGTATCTCATAGGTGGGGCCGCAGCGGCACCAGTCGCCGGTCATGCCGACACTGTCGGGCAGCTTCCTGCCCACGTCCGCCTCGCTCAGCTCATATCGGCCGCGAAGGCGCCGGGACATGCGCACGAGCGGGATACCGGAAACCGTGACAGGCACAAGGTCGGAGAAGGTGGCTCGGCGCTTGAGTATGTCGTCAAACATCTTGCCGTGGGCGATTTGAACCGCCTCGCTCAGCTGTATGCCGTCAACTCCGGAAAAGCGCATCTCCCCTATGCTGGCCAAGCGCTCGACCTCGTCGGGGTCTGTCATATGAATTTCCGGGTCAGGCACCACGTCGGCAAGGCCAAACATGTTGAGCTTAACCTCGCCGTTTGTGTAATAGTAATACCAGTTGGCCAGGCCGTTGCCCTCGGGATTGGTATATGTATCCTCGCCTGCAAGCTTGCACACGTCGGCGTCGCCGCTGCAATCCACGACGTTTTTGACCTTTATCGCGCCGCGGCCGGATTTGTTTTCCACTATAACGTGGGCAATACGCCCGTCCTGAACGTCCGCGGCACAGATGTAGCTGCCGTATAGTATGCTTACTCCGTTCTCCCTGAGCAGCTTTTCCGCAAGCATTGCGAACATGTGTGGGTTGTATCTGACCTTAAAGCGCTGAGCCCTGCGCTCCTGCGCGCTTCCGCCGTCGAGCCAGGCGCCGGGGTAATCGGCCTCGGCGCCGTAGGTGATAGACAGCCGGAGCAGCTCCTCGCCTATGCCGTACACCACCTGCTGCCCCATGCCGTCGCACAGGGGCAGGAAGATGGTTATCAGGCCGAGCGTGGCCATTCCGCCGAGGGCGTACTCTTTTTCGACGAGCGTTACCCTTGCTCCGTTTCTCGCGGCGGCAAGTGCGGCGGCTATGCCGGCTATGCCGCCGCCGGCTACCAAAACCTCAGTTTCATCAATTACAGGTATTCTGCGTCCGGGTTCAAAAATTTCGTGCATAGTTCAATTTCCTTTTCTCTGCCGTCAGCCTATCAGGGAGGGCAGCCAGAGGCTCAGCGCCGGCCAGAAAGTAACCAGCAGCATCATGGGTAGCCCGGCAAATATGAAGTAATACATCATGGGCGGTATGACCTTGGTGGTATCAACTCCGACGGCCTTGGCTGCTATAAACAGGTTCATCGCCATGGGAGGCGTGATGTTGCCAATGCCGATGGCCACAAAGAGCATACAGCCGAGCTGAATGGGCTCAATGCCGACGGCCACGGCTGTGGGCATGATAAGAGGCGTTACAACGTAGATTATAACCGTGGGGTTCAGGAAGAAGCCGGCTACGATAAATACAAGGTCAATAAGCAGAAGCAGAATTATCCTGTTGTCGGACAGCCCCAGCATGAAGGTGGCAATGATGCTCGGCACATTATTGAGTATGAGCACGCGGGTAAATATGGCGGCCATGGGGGTTATGAACAGTATAACGCCCATTTGTCTGCCGGTGTCCGTGAAGCAGTCCCAGAGCTGGCGCGCGTTCATGGTGCGCTTTATCACGAAGCCCAGCAAAATCGCGTACAGTCCGGATACGGCGCCGGCCTCGGTGGCGGTGAATATGCCGCCGTAGATTCCGCCGAAAATTATAACCGGCATGAGCAGCGCGGGGATGGTGGAGATAAAGGAGCTGCCGATTCCTCGAAAATACTGGGCGTTTGTCTCGCCGGGCATGAGGCTGCCCTCATACTTTGCCTGCTCGGCGTACTCGGGCGCGGCCTGATTCGGGTCATAATATTTTTTGTAAATTGCGCGGTTGACAACAATCATGAGCACACCCCAGATGATGCCCGGTATAAGCGAGCTGAGAAACAGGGCGCTGACGGAGCACTGGGCGATAACCGCAAACATGATGGCGTTGGTGTTGGGCGGTATCATGTATCCCAGAGGACCCGAGGAGGCCATGACAGCGGCTATGTATTCCTCCTTCCAGCCCATTTTTTTCATGGGCTCCTTGAGAAAGCTGTTCACGGCCATGATTGTAGCCGTGTTCGAGCCGGTAAGCATTCCGAACATCATCGAGGCGAGCACAATGGCTGTGCCCATGCCTCCCTTGAAGCGGCGGAGTATGGACGAGCAGAAGCGGCAGATGCTCTCCGCTATACCGCTCTTGCTCATCAAACTTCCCGCCAGAACAAAGAGCGGTATCGCCAGATAGGCGAAGCTGTTCATGGAATTGAAGGCTGTTCCCGCTATCGGGGCCAGGTTTCCTCCGGTGGCGATAAGGTAGGCCAGAGAGCCGCCGAGAAAAGCGTAGGCCACGGGAAGGCCGCACATCAATGTCACAAATATAAGTATACAGATAATAAGCAGAAGCAGCATTATATGTTGTCCTCCTTATCAGGGGATTTGCGCAGGGACCTGACCATGAAAACAAGCCTTCTGGCCTCGTATATGGTTATGAGTGCGACGCATGCGGTCATGGTCCCCGAAAATACGGCCATGGGGAAGCGTATTCCGGAGAGGACGGAGCCCTTGATAACCTGATAGTGGAAATAGTCGTAGGCTATTTTGAAATAAACAGCCGAAGCGGCTATGGCTATTATCTGCCATACGATGTTTATCACGGTCATGACGGTTTGGTTTTTCAGAATGTTTGCCAGAAGGTCAATTTTTATCTGCCCTGAGTTCAGGTCGCGGGAGCAGAGCACCGCGCCCACCCAGACGGAGCAGACAACAAAATACGTGGTAAACTCGTCAATACCGCCGGTATTGACGTGCAGCACATAGCGGCATATGACGGTAAACAAAACCAGGAGAAAAGCAGCGGCGGTGTATATGCCGCCGAGATTCAGCGCCACAAAGCCGATGGCGCGGTCAAGTCCGCCAAGCAGTTTTTTCATCGCTGTTTAATCCTCCTTTCAAGGACGGGAGCACAGGATACCAGATGCAACGGGGATTTCACTCCCCGTTGCATCGAAGCGGCAAATTCGTTATTTCTTTGATGCCTCTACGGCAGCTACATAATTGTCATAGACATCCGCGCCGACATACTCCTTGTAGTAGTCAACGAGCGCGTCCGCGGCCTCGTGCCATGCCTCGATATCGCTTTCGCTCAGCTCGGTGATGGTCATTCCGCTGTTGGAGAGAGTCTCAAAAACTGTCTTTTCATCCTCGACTATGCCCTGATACTGGTAAAGAGCATAGTCATCCGCCGCTTTCTGAATGGCTTCCTGAATATCGGCTGGGAAGGAATCCCACAGGCTCATGGGGCAGGACAGGACGGTGCCGTTGGTCCACTGCCAGTTCAGGGGAGCAAAATAGCTGGCCACCTCGTTGAGCTTGAAGGAGTAGCAGCCGGTTGCGTGGAACTCCATGGCGTCAACGGTCTTGGTCTGGAGCGCGGAATATATCTCGGAGCCGGGGATGATGGAGGCGGTGCCGATGCTGCCCCAGAACTTGTTGACCAGAGCGTCCTCGTAGGTCCTTATCTTCAGATTCTTCGCGTCCGCGGGAGTGTGAACCTCAGTGTTGGAGACAAAGCCGCGCAGAGAGCCTACGCCGAAAGCGAGAAGCTTAACGTCGCTCTCAGCCATCCAGTCGGCGCTCATGGCAAATACCTCGCCTCCGTCCCTGTTGGTGGCAGCCCATATCTCGTCATAGGTGTCAAACATGAAGGGTAGGTTCCAGCAGGCAAATCGCGGGTCGGCGCTGGACATGGGCTGTCCGGCGTGGAAATCAAGCGAGCCCATCTGTATCTCGTCATACATGGCAACGTTGCTGCCAAGGACGCTGGCCCAGTGTATGTTGACCGTGACGCGTCCGTTGGTGTATTCGTTTACCTTGTCGGCAAAAACCTGAATGGCCTTGCCATTGGCGTTGTACTCCGTTACGTTTGCCGGGTCATTGGCAACGCAGCCGAGGTTGAGCTCCCAGGTTTTACCGTCGTCCACGGGCGCGTCGCCGTTCTTGTCGTCCGTAGCGGAAGGGGCGGGCTCGGCGGAATTTGCGGGGGACTTGTCCGAGGGCGTGTTGTCGGCCGGAGTGCCTCCGCAGGCGGCCAGCAGGCATATTGCCAGGACAAGTCGAAGGATTGCAGCAAAGCGCTTTTTCATTTTTGTTACCTCCGTTTAATATTTTTTATTTGTAGTTTTCTTCTGCAAAAAGCTCGTATTCGTCGAGTATGGCGTCCATGACCTCGGGCTTGGTGCCCCATATGCGCTGGGCGATAAACCCTCCGTCTTTGGCGACGATGTCCAGCGTGCTTCTGACCTCCCGGCGGGCCTTCTCCGGAGTCATGTCGGGACTGCCGAGTCTTTGCCCGTTGAAGCAGCCCCGCAGAACGATTTTGTCTCCGTAGTTTTCCTTGATGTATCTGAGGTCGTTGATTCCTTGTATTTCCATCATGCTGACGCCGCATTCCACAAGGTCGCCGATAATCTGGGTGATGTAACCGCAGCTGTGCTGCTCGTATATCATGCCGAGCTCCTGCGCGGCAGACACCATTTTCTTTATCTGAGGCTTTATGAATTTGCGCCACATATCCGGAGCGATGAACATATTGGTGTTCATTCCCCAGTCGTCGTGCGGGCTTATAATATCGGGATTGTAATACTTCTTAATCAGGCGCATTTCCTCAATTTTGAAGTCCGTCATGGCCTCCATGTATTCCATGACCTCGTCGGGGTACTCATAAAACGCGGTAAGCGCGTCCTCAAAGCCCACGAGGGACTGCATTCTCTCAAAATGCCCGCTCCACAGGCCGACGACCTGAACCTTGTTGACCCTGTCGTAGCCCTGCTGAGTCTTTTCTCCCCAAAGCCGCATTTCCTCCTCGTTTACGCACCCGGGCATGGCCTCCTTCCAGTCCTCCATGCTCTCTATGCGCCTGAAGCCGGGTTTTTCGGTCTGTGTTCCGTCGGCCTGCCTGACCCAGTAGACGCCGAACCAGTCGTATCCTCCGTCCGGCTCAAGCGTGTGCTCGCCGGGTGTAAAGGAAAGCTGTATGGCGTCTCTCGGGAATCTCGGCGGCTTTTTGCGGCTTAGTATCGACTGAAATATTTCCCTTTCCGTCAAAGCATTACCCTCCTTTTCGCTTATAATACTCAGTCCTTTTTTGTAATCTCAATATATCCCTCGTCGGCGTTGACGAGGACCATGTCGCCGGTTTCAATATAGTCCATGGGGTCGAGCTCAAACTCGGTCATGGCAGGAACATGGGCCTGAAGGGCGCACAGAACATTCAGCGGGCTGGCCACCGTATGTATAAACGCCGCGGGCTTTTTGCCCTGTCCATACCTTAAAAACCCTCCGGAGCCGCGTTGGGAGGGGAAGACGAGAACCTTGCCCTCGTAGCAGACCTTGAAAAGAGGGTGGTTGCGCTCAGTGGTGTAGCCACGGTATTGATTGACATTTGTGAAGCCCTGGAGAGGCATGGGAGAGACAAGCGCCTGAGCCTCAACAACACCCGGGAACTCCACACGGCCCCTGATTCGTATCTTTTTCATAGCCTTACTTACCTCCACTCGCCGCGCCAGCGCCCAGTCAGCGCCGCGTCTATACACTCGTCCGTGGTCCCATAGCAGACCTGAAGCTTCGCGTCCTCGTCCGGATAGCAGCCGGTGACATAGTTCGCCTGCTTGGCCGTGTCCACCGCAATGCAGCGAACTCCCTCGGGAACAGCCCCCATCGCGGCCAGACACGCCCCCGACATCAGAGTAACACCGGCGCCCTCGAGGATTTTGACATAGCCCATGTCGCCGGCCGCATGGTAAAGCCACGGAGCGGTCATAACCCACATGGGTATCTTCACCCGCTTACCCTCTATTTTGCCCACAAGCTTCATCAGGTCAACCATGTTGAGATGAGGGCAGCCGAGATAAACCATATCTACCTCATTCGTGGTGTGGTAATTGAGATAGTCATAGGCCGCCTTGAGCTCCCGCTCTCCGATAAGAGCCTCCCGCTCGGGCTTCCTTCCGCCAAGGGCAAATTCAAGCGTGGGCGCCTCAGGAGTGCTGCCGGGGATGTGGTACATCTCCACTGCGCCGCCGGTATGTATGGCGGAGTTGAGCTTCTGATACTGTGTAGTGGTCGGCTTTGCCGTGCCGGTGAGCACGGGCACGGAGCATTTCGCCTCACAGCCTGCCGCGTAGCCGAAAACGTCCCACTCAAGGTCGGTGTGAATAAGGCGGTCCGTTTTTATGAGGATGGTGCCGTAACGGTTCTCGGTGATGTGCATTCCGTAATACGGAGCCTTGCCGAGAAAACAGGTGGCGAAGGAGCCGTCGAAGTTGGTGCGAGCGCCGAGTACCGCGTTGCAGTAGGGAATCTGAGAGCTCTCAAACCAAGAGCAGTGCTGCCCGACGGTGGGCCAGTAGGTCATGGTAAGGTAGTTGGCGCAGGAGTGGGTGGTCATCATGCCCATTTTGCGGAGAAGCTCGTATTCCTGCCTGTGCATGGCCCTGTCGTGAAAGGCGGGGTCGTCCTGACGCACTCCGGCTTTGCGGTAGGAGCAGATATTGCAGGACTCCCAGCCGTGGATGGGCGGCTGCTCGGGGAAGGGGGATTTATTGGCGAAGGTGGGAATCCTGAAGCGGCCCCCTTCGCTCACCAGCTCGCGCAGGTCGTCGAGGGTAATTTCATAGAAATCGGACATTTTCAGTCCGGGGGTGTGCATATCCCCTGTGCCGTCCAGGTCCACAAGGCGCTCCGCTCCCGCTATCCGGCACATTTCCACCAGATATTCCATACATACCTGCCGAACCCTTCCCTGTTCCCCGTCAAGCATTCGCTTCTCGTCGTCATTTAGGTGTACTGTAATCATTGACTGCTCCTCCATATATTTGAATATTAGGCGCAGGGTACTGCTCTTTCTGCCCAATTCGCAACTGTTGTTTAATGATTATATAGCATTTTTCAGGGCGGCAATCAATTCACTTTTACCAATATAATATTCCAAAATGGAATATTATATTGTAGGAAACACCGCTTATCTATTGCATTGGATATGAATTTATAGTAGAATGATAAAAACCAGCGGCATCGTTGAGTGAAACCCTGTGTTCACAATCAAAGGATATAAAGACTTATGAAAATTATTTGGTTTCAGGCATTCCTCGCGGTTGTAAGGTGTGGGCGGTTTTCTGATGCGGCGGAGGAAATGTATACCTCTCAGGCCAATATATCGAAATACATCGGTCTGCTTGAGAAGGAGCTCGGCGTAACTCTTTTTGACAGAAGCACGCGTACTGCGGGGCTCACGGACGACGGAAAAGCAATCCTGCCCTACGCGGAAAGGGTTGTGGAAACCATTTCCGCGCTTCAGGACGCCATTTCCCTGAATAAATCTGAAGAAAGCGCCTCGATATCCATTGCCTCGGTTCCGATTATCCATCTTTATAACCTCCCGGACATTCTCGTCGAGTTCAACAGGGCTCATCCCTGCGTTCATCTTGAGATGATGGAGACGGATATGAACGGGGTGCTCCAATGCCTTGAAAAAGAGAAGAACGCCATAGGCATTTTGCGTACCTGCGCCCTTCAAATGCTGCCCGAGACCGAAAAATGGCACAAGTCCCCCTTTATTTACGATGAGCTGGTGCTTTTGTGCAACAGAAGAAATCCGCTTGCTGCGGCAGGAGAAATATCCCTGTCTGACTGCCTTGATGAGAAGCTGATAATACTCAGCACCGGCTTCAACGAATATCGGCTGCTCCTGATGGATTACGGCATACCGGCAAACCGTTTCGCCCCGACGATAAAGTGCGCCTCGGTAAGCACGCTGAAAAACTATGTTGAAAACGATTTGGGCGTTTCCCTGATTACCAGAGGAATGGCGAAAAAGATATGCGATAATAAAACGCTGATTATCAGAAGCCTTACCGAAAGGCCGCGCTTTCCGCTGTCTATCGTCACGAGGAAAAACGCATTTACTCCCGAGGCATCAATTCTCATACAGCAGATGATAAACGCGTGCAAGGATATAAATGACGAGGCAGGCGCCGGCGGCCCGGCATGATTGCCGTTTGATTGCTGGAGCCTGACCGTAAAGCCCGTAAATACAGAAAAACGCAGTAAAACGGAGCTGTGGAGGTATACCATCTCACGGCTCCGTTTTACTGCGTTTCATTTTTGCTTTCCTGGGGGTGTGCCTGCCGGCTTCCTTTGGCCGACGCAGGGGCTTGAAGCGGATTTACGGCGCTGCTTTTCGCTCCTGACGTGCGCCGGTTCACTGTTCTGCTACTGCTTCAGACTGGGCGAAGACATCAGGCTCAGGGATAAAATAGCCAGAAGCTTTGCGGCGCATGGCTTCTGCGTCAGCGGCCTGCGCGCCAGCTCCTCAAGCAACGGCCGGTTCTCACGCCAGATAATGCTGCCCACTGTTCTTATATTTCTCTCAACTGCCTTCCAGCTTGTCCCATACCGTTTGGCAACCTCAGGGTACAGCCACTTTGTCACAAGCTGAAGCCTCTCGGGGCTCTGTACACACAGCAGAACGGCGCTCGCCATATGAAAAAATCCCGTATAGTTCGCCGTTACTCCAAGACGGTACAGTAACTCGTATGTCTCATCAATCATTGCCCGCTCCCCCGTAAATATGTAGTCTTTATTCTTTAATTTCATTGAACTCATTGAACAGATCCTTTGCGCTTACATCCAGGCCAACGCTTACTTTTTCAACTATATCTAAGGTGGCGGCCTGCACTCCGCGTTCCATCTTACCCCAATACTCGCTGCTTATGCTGCATCTTTCGGCAGCTTCCTCCTGTGTCAGACCTTGGCGCATCCTATAATATTTCAAGTTCATCCCGAATACCATCCTCAGCACCGCCCTCCCCTCCAATACTTTCTATCGTACTGGATTCTTCCGTTTTCGTACAGGAACGATAATCCCGTTTTTTCCTTTCTTTACCAATACCTCCTTTATTTTTCGACTTTTTTCTCTGAGAAGAATCAAAAAGAGCCTCTAATGCTGCGCATTAGGGCTCATAACCGCGTATATTTCATTTGTCCTGGCCGTCGTGCGCTGGGCGCTTATAGCTTTAACGCCCGTTTGCTTAATGCTGCTTTTGGCGTAAGCAATGATATTACTGCTGCTGGCGCAACACCCTATATCTAATAAACGCGAAATTTCCGGAAATGCAACAAAAGCAGGGAAACTCGGCCTGCCGCGGCACAAAAATTTATATGCAGAGAGATAAAATTTTCAGCTTTTTAAATTTGATGTGTTGCAAAAGCCGGTGTTGAGGTGTCAGTATATATGAAGGAGGGATTTAATGAAATCACGCAAGGATTTAATGGAGCAATACGAGGACGCGATATTCGCCGTAATGATGGATAAAATCATGACTGAGGAGGGCGCGGAGCTGCTCAGGGAAAATGAGCGCCTGAAGGCCGACCCTGATTTTGTCATACCGGAGGAGGTTGACCGCCGAAGCCTGAAAACAATATCGCGCTGCTTTGCCAGGGAGAAGCGAACTCGGGCGGTGCATGTGGCCTGGCGCGTTTTCCAGCGGGTTTCGGTCGCGGCGTTTACCGCGATGCTGTTGTTTACCGGAATCTATGCCGCCTCCCCCGAGGTGCGCACCGCGACGCTGAACCTGCTTATTGAGGTTTCAGACGTGGCGACGAGTATGAGCTTTGAAGAAGGCAGCATGGTAAAGGCAACATCTGATAAGGAAGATTTGCTTCCTTATGAATTTACTGAACTTCCAGAGGGATTTACTTTGGACGAGACGGGAGGCGATAGATTTTCGTGCTGGAAAAGGTACATAGGAGAGAACGATGCAATAATTATATTGGAAGTGATAAATGGCTCAGAAAGTATTGTTCACCAATTTGATACAGAGGACGCTGACATTGTTGAAGATATCGAAATCAATGGGCATGTGGGGCTGCTTATGGAGAAGAATGACTGGATAAATGCGACTATTGCGGATACAGAAAATCAAATTTTCATTGACATTAGCTGTTGCGGTTTAAGTAGGGAAGATGCACTAAATTTCATTTCCAGTTTGACTTACACAGGACAGAGATTTTGATGTTGCATTTTATCAAAATGGGCGTTTACTTAAACGGAAGAATTTAGCAAACTTACTTATTTGGGAGGAATGATTGTATGAAAAGAGTTGTTACCCTGCTGCTGAGCATTATTCTTGTGTTTGGTGTCATGGTGCCGGCCGCATTTGCGGCTGAGGAGGGCAATGCTGTACAGCCGCGCTATTTGCGTATACGTTCATTTGACATTGCTTTTGATATCAGCAGCAGCGGAAAGTCGTCTTGCTATTCCAAAATAGTCACCTATGAATCAACAGATACCATTGATTTAACAATAGAGCTCCAGCGGGATGGAGGCAGTGGCTGGAGTACCATTAAGACATGGACAGGTGAGGACACAGGGCGTATTTCTTTGGATAAGGTATGGTATGTTACATCCGGATATGAGTATCGTCTGCGAATCACGGCGGAGGTTTACGATACAAACGGCAAGCTGCTGGAAACTCAGATAGATTATTCCAAATCTGTTGATTACTGATTTGAGCCCGTAAAGGCGAATGAAAAAATGCGGAAGATTTTTCAATCTTCCGCATTTTTATTTTTAACGTCAGTTTTTCAAGCTCTGCATCGGAGCGGGAATTCGTCCGCCGCGGGCTATGAAGCCAGCCGAGCTCTCCGGATGGACAGGCATCACAGGGGCGTTGCCGAGCAGGCCGCCGAACTCCACGTTGTCGCCGACTGCTTTGCCGGGCGCGGGAATAATTCGCACGGCGGTGGTCTTGGAGTTGACCACGCCTATGGCCGCCTCGTCGGCTATTATGGCGGAGATGGTGTCCGCGCTTGTGTCGCCCGGCACGGCTATCATGTCCAGACCGACGGAGCAAACGCAGGTCATGGCCTCTAACTTTTCAAGCGTCAGCGTCCCGCGGCGCGCGGCGGCTATCATGCCCTCATCCTCGCTTACCGGAATAAAAGCGCCCGACAGGCCGCCAACATGGCCTGAGGCCATTATGCCGCCCTTTTTCACCGCGTCGTTGAGCAGAGCCAGCGCCGCGGTTGTGCCGTGCGTGCCGCAGACCTCAAGTCCCATCTCCTCGAGTATGCGCGCCACGCTGTCGCCCACCGCGGGAGTGGGAGCCAGAGACAGGTCAACCACGCCGAAGGGCACTCCAAGCCGCTGTGACGCCTCCTGTGCCACTAACTGCCCCATTCGCGTTATGCGGAAGGCTGTGCGCTTAACCGTCTCGGCCACCACGTCAAAGGACTGGCCCTTTACAGCCTTGAGCGCGCTGTGAACGACGCCGGGGCCGGATACGCCCACGTTTATCACGCACTCCGGCTCGCCGATACCGTGAAAAGCGCCGGCCATGAAGGGATTGTCCTCAACCGCGTTGGCAAATACAACCAGCTTGGCGCAGCCGAGGCCGCCGCTGTCCGAGGTCAGCTCCGCGGTCCGCTTGATAATGTTGCCCATGAGCGCCACGGCGTCCATGTTTATGCCGGCCTTGGTTGTGGCTATGTTCACGCTTGAGCAGACCAGCTCCGTTTCCGCCAGAGCCTCGGGTATGGACTCTATAAGCCGGCGGTCGCCGTTGGTAAAGCCCTTGTGAACCAGCGCGGAGTAGCCGCCTATGAAGTTGACGCCGCACTGCTTGGCCGCGCTGTCCATGGCTCTTGCAATAAGCACATAGTCCCCGCCCTCGCAGGACTCGGCCACAAGCGCCGCGGGCGTAACGGATATTCTCTTGTTTACAATAGGTATGCCGTACTCGTTCTCAATCGCGCAGCCGGTTTCTACCAGATGCTCGGCGCAGCGGCATATCTTGTCGTAGATTTTCCGCGCGCAGGCGGACATGTCGGGGTGGGCGCAATCGCGCAGGGAGATTCCCATTGTTATGGTGCGTATGTCAAGGTGCTGGTGGTCTATCATGTCCAGCGTCTTCATTATATCTGATATATTGAGCATTTTTATACCTCATACTGTTCGAAGAGAAAGTGTGATGTGGTTGCCGTGTGGAAATATTGGATTTGCAAGGCAGTAAAGAGCGAATTAAAGTTCTTTTTGATACTTTTTACCCAAGGGCATTAAGAGGCACTAATGCTCATTGCATTTCGCAAAGGGCCTCTATATCTTTCAAGAAAAAGTATCAGATTCTGTGCATGGCGTTGAAAATGTCCGCACGCTGAATACGAATGGTCAGGTTTGCGCTCTCGCCCTTTTCGGTCAGAGCGGCGCGAATATCCTCAAATCCGTAATCGGAGGTTGAGGTGTCCACAAGGATGGTCATGGTAAACATTCCACCCAT
>CATJWA010000180.1 GCA_949744025.1 uncultured Eubacteriales bacterium | reverse complement strand
GTGCTCTCGCAGGGCAGGAAGCTGACGTTCTCCGCGCCGTCCGCGCCCGAGGCGGGGAAGGCGGCGAGCACGGTGTCAAACTCCTCCCCGCCGCCTACGTAATAGACACGGCAGGGCGAAAGCGGCCTTGACATCTCGGCTTCTCCGCGGCCGCCGAAATACTCCACGCAGGGCATTATGACCGCCGGCAGCAGAAGCAGCAGCGCGCACACCGCCGCGCAGGTGGCCTTCCAGCCGCGGGAGGCGAGCTGGCGGCCGAGGGTGAAGGTAAAAACGGTTTTGAAACGGCGCATGTCACACGGCCTCCTTTCCGCCGCGCGCCATACGCAGCATCTGCCGCAGCCTGACGCGGCTGCCGCGGTAAATGAGCAGTGCGGCGTAAATTCTTGAGCACAGCAACGCCAGCAGGGCCACGCACGCGGCCTGTATCACCCACGAAAGGCACAGCAAGGGCAGGCTCAGTTCGCCCAGGACATACTGAGCCGGCGCGCAGAAAACGCTCAGCACCGGCACAAGCGAGCACACCGTGCTCACCGGTCCGCCGACGGCTCCGGCCACAACCGAGGCAAAATAGGCCAGCATTATAAGCACCGTGCAGCCGCCTGCCGCGCCCTGCACGTCCTCCGCGGCCGAGCAGGCCGCGCCGAACAGCCCCGCGGCTATGGCAAAGGTGAGGTAGCCCAGAAGCAGAGACACAAGCGCGGCAAGCACCGTGCCCGCGTTGACGCCGGCCAGCAGGGACGCGCCGTCCGCGCCCGCGAAAAGGGAGAGGGAGCTGTGCAGGAAAACCGACGAGATTGTATTCGACAGCGCAAAGCACAGCGCGATGAGGGCAAAGGTCATGAGCATGTAAAGCATCACGGACAGTATTTTCCCCACGATAAGCGCCAAGGGCTTTACGCTGACCATAAGCAGCTCAATGAGCTTTGAGGTTTTCTCCTCTGCCACCGCGCCGGTTATATAGCTGACGGACATGATGCTGACCATCATCACCAGAATTGAGTGCGCAAGCTGCACGAAGTAGCCGCCGGAGCTCTTTTCGCCGCCTCCGCCGAGGTGCTCGCTTTGGCTGACGACGCTGTAGCTTACGCTCAGGCCCCCGCTCTCCCGCGCCGGCTCGGCGTACTCATAGTCAGGCTCGGGCGGCGACGCGGGGCCGGAAAGCAGGGAGGCGGCCGGCACGCTCACAAGCGCCGCGAGCATGAAGATTGCCAGCGTGATGATGTTGCCCTTCGCCCTGACAAGCTGAGTGAAGGAAAAGTGCAGCACGGGGCCTAAGCCCGTGAGATTTTGCTTAAGACGGGTCATGGACTTCACCGACCTTTTCCACAAATATCTCGTGCAGCGAGGGCTCGCGCAGGTCAAAGCATATCACCGGCACGCCCGCGCGCGCGAGCAGGCCGAGCAGAAAGTTGGCCTGCTCCCCGCCCGTGACCTTGAGCTGGTACTCGTTCTCCTTGCGCGTGAGCACACGGGCGCCCGACTGGTGAATCTGCTCGTCCGCCTCGCGCTCGGTTTTCAGATAGAGATTGACGCGGCCGTAGCTTTTCTTTATCTCGCTCAGGTGGCCCTGCAAGACGGTTTTCGAGCGGTCGAGGATGGTTATGTCGGTGCAGAACTCCTCCACCGTGGCCATCTGGTGGCTGGACATTATCAAATACTTGCCCGCGTCAATCTCCTCGCGGATTATTGTTTTGAACAGGTCCGTATTCACGGGGTCGAGGCCCGAGAGAGGCTCGTCAAGGATGATGAGCTCGGGGTCGGAGATGAGCGCGGTTATTAACTGAATCTTCTGCTGGTTGCCCTTGGAGAGCTGGTCGGCCAGCTTCGGCTTCGGCTTTTTCACGCGGGAGCGGCGCGCGCCGGACGCGGCCTGCGCAGCGGCCTTTTCGGGGTAGAGATACTCCTCCACCTCCAGGCGCGCGGCCCAGCGCTCTATTCTCCGCTTCGCCTCCGCCTTCGGCACGCCGCGCAGGGCGGCAAAGTAAACGAGCTGGTCCATGAGCGGGTACTTCGGGTAGAGGCCGCGCTCCTCGGCCAGATAGCCGACGCTGCACTCGCCCACGCTCAGCTCACGGCCGTTCCACAGCACCTCGCCGCCGTCGCGCGCGAGCATACCAAGTATCATACGTATGGATGTGGTTTTACCCGCGCCGTTGGTGCCCAAAAGGGCGTAGACCCCCGGGCGGGGCATTTCAAAGCTGAGGGAATCGACGACAACCCTGTCGCCGTATTTCTTCCTCAGATTGGATACGATAAGGCTCATAGCTTTTCTCCCTGTGTCTTTTTTTGAGGTACAATGGCCATGCGCGTATGCGCGGCCAAAAATTAAATGTAATAACCGCTCTGCGGTTATTATACCACGTCAGGGAGGGAACGGGGGTTAAGATTTCGGATAGTTTTTTAAATGGGCGAAAGCCGCGGCTGTATCGGCCGCGGCTTTTGCATTTTGTCGAGCAGGCGCTTTGCAGCCCGCGCGGTTATTTTTTATGGCACTGTCCGCCCATGGCGCAGCTTGAGCAGCCGCAGCCGCAGGAGGACTTGCCCTGCTTTTTGGCCCTTAACAGGCTCCGCGCGGCCAGGGCCGCGACTGCAAGCACCGCCGCGGACACGATTATCGTACCGGCGTTGGCAGTCAGCCATGTGAGCATCGTCTCGCCTCCCCCTACAGCTTATGCCCTCACGGGCTCAGTCAGACGTCCGGCCTGTCTGTAGGGCCGCGCGAGCATATACACGATAAGCGCGATGAGCAGCAGGGCGAAGATAAGCCCGACGGCGTTTACCGCGCCGGTGAACAGCAGGCCGAGCTGATAGATGATAAGCGCCGCGGCGTAGGCAAAGGCGCACTGGTAGCCGATGGCGAACAGGGTCCACTTCGGATTGTTCATCTCGCGCCGTATCGCGCCCATAGCGGCAAAACAGGGGGCGCACAGCAGGTTGAAGGTCAGGAAGCTGTAGCCGGCAAGGGCGCTCATGCCCTCGAAGTCGAGCACGCCGAACACGCCGACAACCTCCTCCTTGGCGACCAGACCCATGATGGTCGCGATGGCGGCCTTGATTTCACCGAAGCCGAGGGGTGAGAAAATCCAGCATATCGCGCCGCCGACAGCGCCCAGGACGCTGCTTTCAAGCTCCATGTCCGCGTCGAAGCCGAAGCCCGAGTCCGTCACGCCGAAGCGTGAGCCGGCCCAGATTACGATGGTAGCAAGCAGGATTATCGTACCGGCCTTCTTGATGAAGGACCAGCCGCGCTCCCACATGCTGCGCAGGACGTTCGACACCGTGGGCCAGTGGTAGGCGGGCAGCTCCATGACGAAGGGGGCGGGCTCGCCGGCGAAGGGCTTTGTCTTTTTCAGCATCAGGCCCGAAACCACGATGGCTGCCATGCCCAGGAAGTAGCAGCTCGGGGCCACCCAAGGCGCGCCGTCAAACAGCGCGGAGGTGATGAGGGCGATTATCGGCAGCTTCGCCCCGCAGGGAATGAAGGTGGTGGTCATGATGGTCATGCGCCTGTCGCGCTCGTTTTCAATGGTGCGCGAGGCCATGATGCCGGGCACGCCGCAGCCGGTGCCTATCAGCACGGGGATGAAGGATTTGCCCGACAGGCCGAACCTTCGGAAAATGCGGTCCATGACGAAGGCTATGCGCGCCATGTAGCCGCAAGCCTCGAGGAACGCCAGAAAGATGAACAGCACCAGCATCTGCGGCACGAAGCCCAGCACCGCGCCGACGCCGCCGATTATGCCGTCCACGATAAGGCTCCTGAGCCAGTCCGCGCAGCCGATGGCGTCCAAGCCGCTCTCGGCAAGCACGGGAATGCCGGGCACCCACACGCCGTACTCGGAGGCATCGGGGGCGTTCTCAAGAGAGGACTCGACCATGCCGGCCACCGCGAAGCCCGCCTCCTCAAGAGAGTCGGCGTAGGTGCCGAAAGCCTCGTCAAAGGCGCCGTAGTCCCCATCCTCAATGGCGCCGAGCACGTCGGAAGCGCCGATAACGCCCGCGTCAGCCGTGCTTTGCACCGCGGCAGTGAGCTCGGCGGTCCATACGTTGGCCGCGGCGTAGCCCGTCATGGCCTCGCCGTACTCAGACGCGCCGATGCCGAACAGGCGCCAGCCGTCGCCGAACAGTCCGTCGTTGGTCCAGTCGGTGGCCCATGTACCTACGGTCGTGACCGAGACATAGTAGACGATGAACATCACCAGCGCAAAGATTGGCAGCGCGAGAAAGCGGTTTGTCACCACGCGGTCAATTTTGTCCGAGGCCGTGGCCGCGCCGGCGGATTTTTTCTTATAGCAGCTCTTGAGCATGCCGGCGATATATATGTAGCGCTCGTTGGTGATGATGCTCTCGGCGTCGTCGTCCAGCTCCCGTTCCGCGGCCTGGATATCCTGCTCGATGTGGTCAAGCAGGCTCGGTTCTATTTTCAGGGCGTCAAGCACTTTTTCGTCGCGCTCGAAAAGCTTTATGGCGTACCAGCGCTGGCGCTCGGAGGGCAGGGAGTGCAGCGCCGCCTCCTCAATGTGCGCTATGGCGTGCTCCACCGCGCCGGAGAAGGTGTGCATCGGCACGGTGCGTGCGCCCCGCGCCGCCTCGGCGGCGGCCTCCGCGGCCTCCGTCACGCCCGTGCCTTTGAGCGCGGATATCTCCAGCACGGGGCAGCCGAGCCCGCGGGAGAGCTCGGCGGTATTTATGCTGTCGCCGTTTTTGCGCACCACGTCCATCATGTTCACGGCCACGACTACCGGTATGCCCAGCTCTGTCAACTGCGTGGTCAGATAGAGGTTGCGCTCCAGGTTCGTGCCGTCGATGATGTTCAGTATCGCGTCGGGACGCTCGTTTATCAGATAATTTCGCGCCACTACCTCCTCGAGCGTGTAGGGGGAGAGGGAATAGATGCCGGGCAGGTCCATGATGACCACGGTATCGTGTTTTTTAAGCCTGCCCTCCTTCTTCTCCACCGTGACGCCCGGCCAGTTTCCGACAAACTGGTTCGAGCCAGTCAGCGCGTTGAACAGCGTGGTTTTTCCGCAGTTCGGGTTGCCCGCGAGGGCGATTTTAATCTCCTTGTCCATGATTGCTTACTCCTTTTAGCTGTATACTCTCTTTTTAACGGGCTTCGCTTCCCGCCCGGGGGATATCCCCAATTATGCGTGGCCTCTTACTCGGCCACCTCAATCATTTCCGCGTCCGCTTTTCTCAGCGAGAGCTCGTAGCCGCGGACTGTGACCTCTATGGGGTCGCCAAGGGGCGCAACCTTGCGCACATAGACCTCGGCGCCTTTGGTAAGCCCCATGTCCATTATCCGGCGCTTGACCGCGCCCTCGCCGTGCAGGCGCACGACCTTCGCACTCTCGCCGATTTTTACCTGTCTGAGTGTTTTCATAAACTGTCTCCTCTCCTTATTTAGTCAAACCATTATCCGGCCGGCCATCTCGCGGCTTATCGCGACGCGGGACTCCTTGACGCTGACGATGAGATTCCCGCCCATGGACGAGACCACCGTCACGCTGCCGCCGGCCACAAAGCCCAAAGCTTCAAGATGCTTTTTCACCTCGGGACTGCCTCCGACCCTGCGGATGATGTTTTCTTCGCCGATATCTGCAAATATAAGCGGCATAATCTCCCCTCCGTATTCGCCTCTGGGGCGATATTAAAAGCACGAGTTAGCGTTCTTTAACTATATGGCAGTTTAACACCTCTAACTCAATTTGTCAACGGCTTTTTGCAATTCCGCGCAATCTTGTTAAATGTGTCTAACACGGCGACGGCAGCGTTTGGATTTTTGGTGATTGAAATCTTGCTGCGGCTGTGTTAAGCTGTATATAATAATATCTGCTATGGTCCCGCCAGCGCGCGGGGCGGAGCTGAAATTTGGGGTGGTACGCGCAATGAAGATTCAGAAATCCTCCGAGGACTATCTTGAGGCCATGCTCATGATGCAGGAAAAGCACGGCTTTATCCGTTCCATAGACGTGGCCGAGCGCCTGGGCGTGACAAAGCCAAGCGTAAGCTACGCCGTAAAGCGCCTGCGCGAGGCGGGGTACATCAGCATGGGACGAGACGGTCTGATAACGCTCAGCGATTCCGGCATGGAGATAGCGCAGCGTATATACGACCGCCACAAGTTTCTCAGTAGGGCGCTCATGTCCATCGGCGTGAGCGAGAGTACAGCGCTGGAGGACGCCTGCAAGATAGAGCACGACATAAGCCAGGAGACCTTCGATGCGCTCAAAAGCATAGCGGAGAGGGAAAAAAACAAAAAATGAGCGGCCGGGCCGCTCATTTTTTTGAGGCTTTAGTTAAAAAAGGCCCCGACCAAACGGTCGGGGCCTTTCCTGTTGCTGAATGCTAATACTTTTTGCGCGGCCTATCAGGTCCACGTGGACATGATTTCCTCGGCGTATTCCTTATCGACTATCGCCATTACAGCCTTGATAGCCTCGCACAGAAGCACGATTGCCAGCAGGGCAAAGGCAAGGAACTCGAAGATGAAGAAGGGCCAGAAGGGAATCATAAGCGTCGCGGTAGCCTCGCGGCTGGCCATTCTCTCAAACATCTCGCCGTACACGGCATAGGCAGCAAAGCCCATGGTCACGCAGGAGAAAATAGCGGTCAGGCCAAAGCAGAAGAAGCGAATCTTCTGGGGCATCATGCGCACGAACATGACAACGTGGATATGTCCGTGAACAGTCTGCGTATAGGCCCACGAGGAGAACACGACAACCAGCAGCATTACCTGCACAATTTCATAGGAGCCGGCGATACGTCCGTCAAAGAACAGTCCGAGCATGGAGTCGACAAACATCAGGACCATCATGAAGGCTATCATTAACATACTGACGTAGCACAGGTAATAGCAGACTTTGTTGGTGACGGTGGTATAACCCGTCAGAAATTTTTTCATAAATCAACGCCGTCCTTTACAAGCCGTTATGGCAGATTGTTGTGTGCGGAATCAGCCAGCGTAGGTGTTGACATCCTCATTCCAGTCGGTGTAATGGAACGGAGCATCCCAGTCGTTGGCGTGAGCCTCGGTGTTCTGGGCGACGATATCCATGCACTTGTCATAGATCGCCTGTCCGTCAAGACCGGCATCGTTGAGGTAGCCGATGTACCACTCGTGGATGGGCTGAACTATCTCGTCGGAGGTGGCCCATGCAAGCAGCTCGTCGGAGGGCTTGTAAACCTCAACGCCGTTCTCGCGCATCTTGTCGGCAACCCAGTAGTTGCAGGAATCCCACCAGTAGGCAGCCATGTCGCCGGCGTAGCCGTTGGAGAACTTGTCGATGACAGCCTTCAGCTCGTCGTCCATGCTGTCATAAACGTCCTGGTTCATCATGACGAAGCAGGAGGTATGGCTTACGGGCATGTCAAGGCAGTAGTCAATGGGCT
Source organism: uncultured Eubacteriales bacterium (assembly GCA_949744025.1). GTDB lineage: Bacteria > Bacillota > Clostridia > Oscillospirales > Oscillospiraceae > JAMPGF01. The sequence continues at coordinate 3,324 of CATJWA010000180.1, read as the reverse complement.
CAAAGAGCTTGAAGCAGTCGATATTGTGCCAGTCGTTGGTGAAGCCGTCGAAAACGCCCTTGCTGACGCCTTCATACACGTCGGAGGTCGGAACGGTTACGGGAGTGGCGCCCAGAGCGGTGATGTACTGGCTGGCAACGGTGCCGGCAGTACGAATCTGCATGCCCTTGAAGTCGTCGGGAGTCTCAATCTTCTTGCCGACGGTGGAGATGGGGCCGTAGGAGCAGGAGTGCAGGGCAATGATTTTCCAGCCGGACATTTCCTTCTGGAGCTCGGGGATTTCCTCGTACATCTGCTGATACACGTCGGTGGCCATGCGGGCGCTTATAATGCCGTTGCCGCTCAGGTTGATGAACTCGGAGATGGGGAAGCGGCTGCCGAAGAAGGAGGTGCAGGACCAGCAGATATCGGCGGTGCCGTTCTTAACGCCGTCGAGAGTCTCGGTAGCGCCCAGCAGGGAGCCGCCGGGGTTGAAGGAGAAGGTCAGGCGGCCGCCGGACTCCTCGCCCATCATGTTGCACAGAGTCTCGATGTACTCCTCGCACATACTGGTGGAGGCATCGTGGTTGACGACGATGAGGTTGTAGGTCTTGCCGTCAGCCTTGGGGGTGGTGTCCTTGTTGGTGTCTGCGGGGGCGCTTGCATTTGCGTTGTTGTTGTCGGCGGGAGCATTCGCGTTGGCGTTGTTGCTGCCGCTGTCGCCGCAGCCGGCGAACAGAGCCAGGCAGAGCACAAGCGCCATAATCAGAGCTATGACTTTTTTCATTTTTTTCCTCCTAAAATTTTGTATCAAGAAAGGTTTTGCCTTAGTTGATTCATAAAATTACATTTGGGATTTCTTAAATGTAGCCAAGCGCGGTGGGCAGGAGCAGGGCTATCTGCGGGAAGCAGCAGTTGATAAACACTGCGACGAACATGCCCACGACCATGGGGGCCACGCCGGCGAAAATCTTCTGCAGGGGAACATCCTTGGCCACGCCGGCGACTATGTACACGTTCATGCCGACAGGCGGGGTGATAAGGCCCATTTCCATAACCATTATCATCAGCACGCCGTACCAGATGTCATTGAAGCCGAGGCCGGTCATGATGGGAAGGAAGATGGGAACGGTCAGCATGACCATTGCCAGGGAGTCCATCAGGCAGCCCATAACCGCGTAAATGAGGATTATTACGGCGAGGATGACATAACGGCTGACGTTCAGGCTGTTGACAAAATTGGCGAGGGTGGTGGGCAGCTGGGTGATGGTGAGGAACGCGCCGAAGATGTAAGCGCCAATCAGGATGAGGAAGATCATTCCGCTGGTCTTAACAGTGTCGCGCAGGCAGTCGAAGAAAATCTTCCAGGTGAACTTTCTGCGGCCGATAAGGTAGACAAGAGCCGCGGTGGCGCCGACCGCAGCGGCTTCGTTAGCGGTGAACCAGCCAAGGAAGATACCGCCGATAGCGATGAGGAAGAGGATAATCATCGCAGCGCCGCCCTTGAGGGAGATGAGTTTTTCCTTGAGTGTGAAGTGCAGCTTGTCGGGAGCTCTCTCGGGGTGAATGTGCACGACTATCGCGATTGCGGCTATGTAGCACAGCGCAAGCACAATGCCGGGCAGGATGCCGGCGGCGAACAGGCCTCCGATGGAGCAGCCGGAAACAATGCCGTAGATAATAAAGCCGGTGCTGGGCGGGATGAGTATGCCCAGAGTTCCGCCGGCGGCGATGGAGCCGCAGGACAGTCCGTCGTCATAGCCGTGCTCGCGCATCTCCGGCAGGGCAACGACGCCCATGGTTGCGGCGGTGGCGGCGGTGGAGCCGCAGATTGCGGAGAAGCAGGCGCAGGCGGCGACGGTGGCCGCGGCCAGTCCTCCCTTCATGCCCCCGAGCAGCTTGTGCGCGCAGTCGAACAGGTCAGACGACATGCCCGAGTAATAGCACAGGTTGCCCATGAGCACGAATAGTGGTATGACCGTAAAGGAATACGTGGTTGCCTGAGTAAACGGGATCTGCTTGAACAGGGTAAGCGCGGCGTTGAAGTTTCTCACGTACCAGAAGCCGAAGAAACCGACAGCCATCATGCAAATACCGATGTTCATGCCCATTACGAGCAGGACAAGCAGTATGGCCACACCGATAAGTGCGATTGCCAGATTACTCAATTCATTTTTACCTCCATCTCATCCAAATGTGCCGCCAGGCTCCTCTTTCCTTCTCATTCTGACGGCGCATTTTTATTGTGCTGTAATAATATCACACTTCCTCTTGCATTTCCACTACTAAAATGGTAATATAATTATAACATATTGGTTATGAAACATTAACTATATATCTATTTATAAGTAATACTTATGGTGTCATCAAATTATGTTGGGGGGTGTGCGGCGGTGACGCTTACACAGATTAATTATTTTCTCACGGCGGCGGAGCAGGGCAGCTTTTCCTCGGCGGCCGAGAGGCTTTTTGTATCACAGCCGGCGGTCAGCAAGCAGATTGCCATGCTTGAGTCGGAGCTTGGCTTTCAGCTTTTCAGCCGCACGGACCACCGCGTACGGCTGACGGAAAACGGACAGGCCATGTACTCGGCCCTGCGCCGCTGCACCGACGAAATAAGGGACATAATCTCCAACATACGGCGCAATTCCGACTCCTTCAGCGGCGAGCTGCGCATAGGCTGTGTGGCACTGTGGAAGGCCTCGCTGTTTTTCACGCCTCTGCGCGAATATTTTGCCGAGCACCACGCAGGAGTGCGCCTGTCGCTCGAGGCTTATGAGCCTCCGGAGCTTGTCGAGGCGCTGCGGCGCAGGGATGTGGACATCGCGCTGAGCTACGACCGCTCCTTTTCCGGCAAAAACGACCTGTTTTCAACGCACATCAAGACGCTTGAGTGCGGACTGCTGTACTCTCTGGACCACTTTCAGAGCCGCGCGGGCGAGGGGCTGCAGGCCTTTGACGGCGTACCCGTGCTTGTAGGCGGCGGGGATGAGAATGTTTTCGCGCGCATGTCCGAGCGCGTTTTCCAGGCCTACGGACTGCCGGGGAAAACTCTGCCGGGCCGGCGAATGAGCAGCATTGTCATGGACGCCTTCTGCGGCCGAGGGGTCATGCTGGTGACGGAATGGAACCATCTTGTGGACAACTCCGGCTTCGGGTACACACCCATAGGCAGGGAGTTTCCCGTGAGCGCGGCGTATCTGCGCAGCGAATCCGCCGGGCAAAAGCTGCTTCTTATCAACGAGGCGGTGTGGACGCTGAAAAATTCGTGCGAATAATACATACCGCAATATATTACATAACCCCCAAATTTATTAAAAGCCCTGCCGCCCATAAGGGCGGCAG
>CATJWA010000179.1 GCA_949744025.1 uncultured Eubacteriales bacterium | reverse complement strand
AGAGCTCAACCGCGCTGAATCTTGGGGCCGCGCTCACGGCTTCCGGCAAACGAGCCATTCTTATAGATAACGACGTGCAGGGTAACTTAACAGCATCGCTGGGCTATACGCCGACCGAGCTTAAAAACACCCTTGCAAAACTCCTGCTTGCCGCCGTTGACACCCCAGAGGATCTGGAGCTGCATCTTCCTCGCACCGTTATACATACAGCCAGCGGTATTGATTTGATCCCTGCCAACAAGCGCCTTTCCGATGTCGCAGCGCGTTTGCAGGTCATGCAGCTGTCGCAGTATAACGCAGTGGGCGATGCGGACAAGCCCTGTGAAAAGATGATGGACAGTGTGGTGGAGCCCTTGCGCAACAGCTATGATTATATCATCATAGACTGCGGGCTGAAGCATGAGCTGCTGACAGTCAACGCCTTGGCTGCATCAGACTACTGCATAATACCGGTACAAGCCCACTTTCTCGCCAGCGAGGGCATTCCCGACGTGCTGAAGCTTGTGAAATCAGTGCAGGCCCGTTTCAATCCGCGGCTGAAGATTGCGGGTATCCTGCTGACAATGTATCAGTCACGGCCACAGCTCTGCCAGAGTGTGCGCTCCGGTGTGAGTGAGATTTATGGCGACGAGATCCATGTTTTTGAGCGACCCATTGAGCAGACCATAAAAATCGCGGAATGCCCGGCGGTCGGGAAAAGCATACTTGAGTACGCCCCGAAAAATCCGGCCGCAGAATCCTATCTCAGCCTGGCGAGGGAGGTGCTTGAGCTTGGCTAAAGGAAATATGAACGACCTGCTGAAAAACCGCATGGAAGCATCGCGTCAGGCATCGGAGCTTGAGGCCAGTGACGAAGCGTATAAGAAGATTTTCCAGGAAACTCCTCCACCGTCAGCATCAAGGATTCAAGACGTGGATATTCAACGGCTGGTTCCTTTCTTCACGGCAGACATAGGCTTTAGGCCCTATTCTCAGCAGAAGATACTGGCCTTTGCAGAGCAGCTAAAGGAGGAAGGCCTGCTGGTAAGAATCATTGTCCGCCCGATTGCAGATAGCGGAGATTATGAAATCCTTGCAGGTCATAACAGAGTAAGCGCGGCAAAAGCGGCGGGATGGAAAAAAATCAGCGCGGAGATCGTGGAGGCCGACAATGCCCGCGCCATCGTAATAGCAACATCTACTAATCTCATTCAGCGTCAGGGCCTTTCCATAGTGGAGCGTGGGAAAGCGTATAAGGCTTTGCTGGATGCGAAGAATCGTCAGGGGCGCCGCAGCGATATAGACGAAGCAACTTCTGGCGAGAATCGCCAGAAGTACTCGGCCCGTGCTCTCGTCGCGGAGTTTTTTGGTGTGACGGAGTACGAGATTCGCAAGCTGGTAAAGCTGACCTCTCTTATTCCAGAACTGATTGACATTATTGAGAGAACACCCAAACAGCTCAATCTGGCCTGTGCCGACCTGATTGCAGACTATGACGCCAACTCGCAGGAAGTATTTGTGGAGATGTGTTCCATTGAAGGCTATCAGATCAACAAAGCAACAATGCAGTATATTGTCAGAAGCTGCCCTCCCCCGACTGCGGAGCGGCAGGCAATCTTTACGGCGTGGCGCGAGGCAAAGGCAGCAGCGGTACAGCGGCAGTCTGCCCCGCCGAAGAAGATTAGCTTCAGTCGTAAGAAATTTGAGCCGTACTTGTCCGGTATCGGTGATGACGCGGAGCTTGAGGCTCTGTTTTTGGAGTTTCTGAAGGAAAGGGCAGAGAAAGCTTAAAATAAATGGAGACAGTCTGTGGACTGTCTCCATTGACATGTAACTATATTAAATTCACATTTTCTCGAAAATTTTCAAAACATGTTCTATCGGCACGTTAAATCTCTCGGCAAGAACGGAAGGCTCCAGAATCCCACTCAAAGCGGCAATCGCCTCATTGATACCTTCCGTACGTCCCTCGGCGCGCCCTTCCCTAAAGCCAATTCTGCGCTCGTCCCGCATTTTCTGTGCAATCGTCATATAGGATACCTCATTCAGCTTTCACATATATCGCTCGCAAAACTCCTTGGCTGTAATTATTTCAATGTCTTGGTACCGTTTCAGGACCAACAAATCTTTATCGCCGCTCACAATATAGAGTGCCTTCGCGTCGCTGGCACAGGCGATGAATTTGTCATCATCGGGGTCACGGCTCAAATGAACTTCAGAATGTGACTCTATCAATTCCATTTTACTAAGCAAAACGGCAAACAATTCTCTTCGGAAATGCCCCTGTTTGCGCTCTATCATCTCCTGGGCAATTTCCACATATTAAGCTGCAATTTCAGCTGTGACAGAAGCAGAGGTCTTCCCATCTAAAACGGCGTCAAGCACACGGCGGGGATACCCGCCAAAAAAGACACCTGAGATCACCACATTAGTATCAATGACGATTTTCATGCCTGTTCACGCTTCTTCTTGCGATAATCCTTGATAATATCGTTTATATCTTCCTCTTTGTAGCCAACAGAAGCGGCCCATGTCTGTGCCTCAGCCCATGCCGCTTTACAGTCCTCCACGGACGGAACGGATATAGTTTTAAGAATTATCGTGTCCCCATTTGCATATGCAACCAGCTTATCACCTGTTTCTATCGACATCTTCCGCCGCATTTCAATAGGAAGCGAGATCTGCCCCTTGGAAGATACTGTTAAAACCTGTGTGTTCATAGCAAGACCTCCTCGTAAGATATTCTTACCTGTATTATACGCGAAGATATGATAAAAATCAACTTAAAGTTTTATCTGCCATGTTCTGTCACTGCGATGGCAGTGAGTTTTATAACTAAATAGGCCAAGGCTCGACACCTGAAGTCAATTCAGGTGTCGGGCCTTAATTTATGCCCAGAAGGGAGAATATTACGCTGAATAAATTACTGCACAGGCTGGTGGTCCCGCCTTAGTGGTGACTTGCGCTCAAGACCACAAAACACGAAAAGGAGGAAATGCCTACGACAAACCAGAAAAGGAAAAACAGCAGCCATGACAGCCCGCAAAGCCACGAGCCCGTTTGACGCTGCCGCTGCCGAGCGCCACCGCCGCATGGGACTTGTTGACGGCGACGGCAAGGCCAATGTACAAGCCATAAAAATTATTGCCCGTGCTCACGCCGGAATGTTCTTTGATGAGCTCTGCGAGCACAGTGACAGCGAAGGGGGTGTGCTGCTGACAATTACCAGACTGTCCAAGATGCGGGAAACCGCGCAGCCCTGGCAGGTGTTTATCACAATCTGCATTGCCTATGACGAAATGCGCCTTCCCCTGCCCGACCTTATATGGTGGATCTCCGGAAACATGGAGCTCGTTTCCCTGTTCGTTGGGGCATTCGTGGACAGCCTTAAAGCAATACTTCACCAAATTCAAAACGGAGGAGGAAACTCTGCATGAAAAAAGCAATCATCATCTTCACAGCAATAGCCGCTGCCGGTGCAGCCGCAGCGTACATCAGGCGGGAGCTGTACTGCGTATGAGAGGGACGAAACACATTTTGACCGGCTGCGCAGCTCTGGCCCTGACACTCTGCTGCACGCTTAACACATTCGCGTTGGAGGTGCCTGTGGAAACCGTCGTGCGCAATCTGGACGGCGTTCAGGAGTACATCAAGGTATATACAGTGTCCCCCGAGACAAACGCGGAGGACCTTATTGAGCCGGACTTTGACTACAACGGCTATACATACACTTATGCCGGGATCGTCAAGGAGGAAAATAGCTATTCAGAAACGAAAACGCACACGGAAAGCGTCAGCGTGGAAACGGAGGAGGATGACCTGGACTCCATACTGGCGGCTCTGGAGCCGTCCGTAGTGTACGACGACGGGGAATGGCGCGGAGTCCTGAACCTGGACCATACCACGATCACGACGGAGGCCGCGGGCCATGAGACACGTTCCTTCGCGGTCACGGAGGTCAGGCATATCAACAACCTGAACAGCAACGACATGTCCTTTGTGCCTGCCACCACCGTCAAGAACGGGATAACGGTCCAGCTTCAAAGCGTGGACTGGCAGGTGCAGAGCACCGACCTGGTAGACGATGTGCTGGTGCCGGCCTCGTATGTGGCCGTAGCGACCTATTCGGGCACGGGCTGGTACAGCGCGCCCACGGCTTACGTCAGCACGGCGGAGTATGTGGGCGAGGTGGTAAGCGCGGGAATCGAGAGCGTCACCTATACTCTCACCTACACCGGAACGCCGGCCGCGGCAACGGAGCCGGAGCCAATACCCGAGCAGGAGCCAACTGTTACACCGGCCACGGATACAGAAAACGGCAGTGAGCATTCCATGTCCAGCTTTAACTGGCTCTGGATTGCCGGAGGCGCCCTGCTTCTGCTGGTGCTGGCGTTTGTCATCATTCTCATCATCGTTATAAGGAAGCGCGGAGCGCACGAAGCAAATTATTATGAAACGGAGGACGACAGATACGAAAACCAGACTTAAAAACATTTTTACCAGCTCAATAGCCGCGGCCTGCCTGTGCGCCGCGCTGAGCATGGGAGCCAGCGCGGATGAATACAGCTTTTCCGGCGCTGCCGCGGCGGAGTTCTATCCCTCCCAGAGCTACGAGGATGTCTACGGCGCCGCGTACAATTACGGCGGTAGCAATGTCTCGGACTTCAAGATTCCGGACCTGCCCTACGGAACGGAGAGCAATACACTGAGCGGCTCGATGGAAAAAGCCCCGCTTTATGGGAATAAGCTGACCTACGGCGGCAATAACGCGGCTGTGAGCTACGGCGTTTCAAGCACAGGGGGCACGGTCATCTACGAGGCGTCCGGAGCCGCCGCGGGAGCCGCACTCGGCGCGCAGGCGGTGTACAAGCAGACCGCGTATACCAGTGCATCCGGTATGGTGCGCGGCGACGGAAGTATAGGCGCGGTAAGCATACCCTCTCTGGATATCTGCATGAAGGTCTGGGAGGGAGAGACGAACGAGAGCATGGCAAAGGGCATGGCCCATTACTCATCTACCTCCGGCTGGGACGGAAACGTGTGTCTGTGCGGGCATAACCGCGGCGCGAGATATGTGATCGGGGCCATCAAGGACCTGAGCATCGGCGACACGATCACCTACGAGACGGTGTACGGCACGCGCACATACGCCGTGTCCTATGTGGGCGTAATTTCCAACACCGACTGGAGCCGTTTGCAGCCCTCGGCGGACAACATGCTCACCATTACGACCTGCCTCGCCGGGCATCCGGAAAGCCGCGTCTGTGTGCAGGCGACAGAAAAAATTTAAGGACCCTAAGCGCCGCAAAGCATTGAAAACACTGGCTTTTCGTTTTGGCGGCATAGGTATTTAAGAAAAACCTTTGACAAACCTTCTCGGCCTGTATTATGTTTGAAGCAAGATAATACAGAAAGGATTTGAGCGGGAATGAAAAGGACTATTTCGTTTATAACAGGCGTGCTGGCAGGCGCGGTGTTTTTCGGCGGCGGCATAGCTTACGCGGCGTCCGGTATCCTCGCCGAGCGCAGCGCGCAGGTTGTCTATGTGGACGGGCAGCGCGTGAAGCTGGAAGCCTACCTGATCGACGGGGCCAACTATGTGAAGCTGCGTGACATCGGACAGGCGGCAAACTTTAATGTGTACTGGGACGGCGCGGTGCATATCGAAAGCGGCGCGTCCTACACGGGGCAGGCCCCCGACATAATTACAGCGGCACCGGAGCCCACAAATGAGACTCTATCCGCAACGGATCACAGCGCGGCGGCAAATCCGGAGATATTCACCGGATTCTATTCACGCGAGGCGTATAACGCCGCCTATGAGGTGCTGGAAGCAGCCCGTGCTGGGGATTTCTCCAAACGGGCTCCGGTCTACTTTTCAAGCTATAGCAACCGTCAGAAGTTTGAGCATTTACTGGTGAATCTTGCGAATGGTACAACTCTTTCAGTAAATGACCGTGGAGGTGATATGTATGAAATCTATTCTATCAAAGTAGATCGCAATACAGCAGACATGGCCACGGCGGAGCTGATCCGCGAGGTCGGTCAAATGAGCACCGACAGGGAGAAAGTAACGCGCCTAAACGAGTGGATCTGCGAGCACATGATTTACAATCCCAAGATAGTCGTGGGTCCGAATGAGATCACCGAAGCCCATGAGCCGGTAGAGGGAAACTGTACCAGTTATGCCGGACTGATGAACTATCTGTGTGCTCGGGTCGGTATCCCCTGTATTGTAGTTTCTGGAGAGTCTCACAGCTGGAACATGATCTATGTGGACGGTGAGTGGAGCTACACAGACGTCAGTTTGAACGACCAGGTCTACGGCCATGATTACCTGCTGTTCAGCGATACACCTCACAAGCAGCCAAATAATCCGGAGGGAAACAAATTCCTGATGGAGCTTCTGGTACCCGGCTCCACAAAGTAAAGGCGATAATACTCGCGTCATAAGGAAAAAGAGTCAGACCGCAGAGGTCTGGCTCTTTTTCATACTCAAAAATCCAAACTTATAAGGAGAACTCTATGAAAAAACGACTTACAGCATTGCTCCTCGTCATGGTGATGGTGCTGTCCCTGACTCCGCAGGTATTCGCGGACTCCATAGACAGCTATCCCAACGGGGTCAACGTGATGATACGCAGCGAAATACCGCACACCTATCTTGACGTAAAAAGCGGAGAATACACCTGGCCCCTTTCCGGCCGTATATGGAGTTACGTCACCGCGGACGGCAAGATTAACGGTCCGGCATACTGCACTAACCACGGCAGCGGTTATCCTAACGGCTATATCGCCGTGAACACCACGCCCTATACCGGGAACCCGAAAATGACGGCGGCGTTCTCAAGCGGCTACCCGCTGGTGCCTCTTGCGACTTTCACTTCACTGCATCCTGAGACAAACGGCATAACTCAGGACGAGTACGGCTACGCGACGCAGGTTGCGGTCTGGGCGACGCTGGGCCAGGTGGCCGTGGATGGCACCTCCTACACCGCCGGCTCGGAGACTGTGTTCCGCCCCACGGATGCGGCCAAGCTCCGCGTGTATAACGCTGTGCTGGCCATACTCAACAGCTCCGGCGGCGCCGCAAACGTAGGAATGCGTATTCGCGCAAACGCGGACTCCGACAACGATACTGTCGATTTGGGAACTGACACCTCACTTTCCAGAGCTGCAATGGAAAACTACGGCGGGATCAAAACCGAAACCATCGGAGGAAAGAAATATTACACCCGCGAGTTTGTCCTGACCTGCACGGCCATGCCCGACAGCGGCAGCGTAAAGCTCCAGACCACCGGAGCACCCGCGGGAACGGTATTGGCTGACGCCTCCAACCGTATCCTGAGCGGCGGCGCTGTTACCCTGACCGCCGGCGGCTCAGAGTATTCCGGCATCTTCAAGATCTGCGTCCCCGCGGCCGCCGCCGAAGCGGAAACGGCGGGAAGCGTGACCGTGCAGGCCGCGGCGGCCGTTGCCTCCTGCACCTTCTACAAGGTGGAAAACAGTCACGCCTACGAGCAGGACTTCATCATCGCCGACCCCAACAGCGCCACAAGCAGCGCGGCGGGCTACCTGAAATGGGGCGAGAGCGGCACGGATGTTCCGGAGACGGGCAGCATACGCCTGCTGAAAACCGATGAAAACGGCGCCGCCCTGGCCGATGCCGAGTTCGACATAGATGGCAGCGGCGGCTACCACGACAGCGGCACAACCGGCAGCGACGGCTCCATCACCTGGACCGGACTTCCCACGGATCAGGGCTATACAATTACCGAGACCCTGGCGCCGGAGGGCTACCGGCTCACGGAGCCCGTCACCATCACCGCGAAAGCCGGACAGACGGTATATGTCACCGTGAGCGACTCCTCCGAGAATACCTTACGTATCCACAAGCAGGACAAACAGAGCGGCTATTCTTTAGAGGGCGCGCTCTTCCGCTTCGAGCAGGTAGACGGTGACTTCATAACCGAGGGACGCACGGGAGCCGACGGGCTTATTGAGTTTACTCCCGACAGGCTGCCCTACGGCTCCTACCGCGTTTCCGAGCTGTCCGCTCCCGAGGGCTACGAAAAGGACAATGCCGTAAAGACCGTCAACTGGGACGGTAAGGCTGATGTAGACCTGTACTTCACCAACGTCCGGAAGCCGGGCTTCAAAATCCTGAAGGTGGATGCGAATACCAATATCCCCCTGTCCGGCGCCTACTTCGACATCTACAAGGACGGCGAATTGATCGACTCGGTCCGTACCAACGAGCAGGGCATCGCCACCGTCAGCGGCGTCAGCGAGGGCTATTACGAGGCGGTGGAGCGTGTCGCGCCCTACGGATACGTGCTGGACACGTCGCGCCACGGCATGCACATCGACGCCCTTGACCCCGCCACGGGCGAGGACCCTGTTCTCAGAATTACAAACAAGCTCATGCCCGCGCTGCGGATAGTTAAATACGACGCCCAGACCATGAAGCCGCTGGCGGACGTGACCTTTGCGGTGTACAAGGACACCGAGCTGATCGGCGAGTACACCACCGACCGCGGCGGCGAGATCTATCTCTATGACCTTGAGCCCGGCACTTATACCGCGCAGGAAATCGCCGCGCCGGATTCCCATGTTATAAACTCCACGCCCCAGTCCATCGAGCTCGTCGAGGGCGCGACGGAAATGTATAACCTTATTTTCTTCAACTACTTGAAGCCCGGCATACATCTCCGCAAGGTGGACGCTCAGACCATGCAGCCGCTGGCCAACGCGAAGTTTCGCGTCACTCAGGTTGGCGGGACCTTCAGCCAGGAATACACCACCGACGCAAACGGTGAGATAGACCTGACGGGGATGGAGCCCGGCAGCTATACCGTGGTTGAATTGTCCGCGCCGGAGCATTACCTCATAGACGACGCGCAGCGGATTATTCGCATAGAGGGCGGCGACAACGCCGAGTTCGTCTTTACCAATACGCTGAAACCGTCCTTCAAGCTGGTGAAGATAGACAGCCTGAGCGGAGAGCGCATTGCGGGGGCCACATTCCGCATCGCCGGAATTGAGGACGGCACACATTATCTTGACCGCGTGACGGATATAAACGGAGAAATAAACATCAGCGACTTAGAGCAGGGCGTTTACTCGGTTCAGGAGATGGCAGCGCCGGACAACTATGTGCTGGACAAAACCGAGTACCATGTCGAGCTGTTCGCGGGCCAGACCTCGCAGCTTGTGGTCAGCAACGACGTAAAGCCCGACCTGAGAATTGTCAAGAAGGACGCGGACACCGGAGAGTATCTGCCCGGCGCGGTATTCAAGGTGAAGAAAGCGGACGGGGCCACCCTGACCGCCGAGGAGACAAACGGCAAGGGCGAGATCATTCTGAAAAACATGGCCCCCGGCGTTTACGAGGTCATTGAGCAGACACCGCCCGTGGGCTATCTTCCGGCGCGGCAGTCCTCGCAGCTTATTACCCTCACGGCCAACAAGCTGGGTACCGTAATCTTTACAAACCACGCGAAGCCCTCGCTGACGGTAAGTAAGGTTTCCTCCGTCAGCGGCGAACCGCTAAAGGGAGCAAAGTTCCAGGTGACCTACCGCAGTAATAACACCGAAAGCGGAGCCATGAGGAACCTCGGTAATTTTCTCTCCGACGGCAACGGCCAGTTCAGGCTTACTGACCTGAGCGACGGCTGGTACACCATAACCGAGCTGGAAGCGGTGGAGGGCTACTCCATAAAAGAGGCCACACAGGAGGTGTATATAAAGGGCGGCGAGGACCGCGTCCTGACTTTCGAGAATATACCCCTGAGCGCCCTTGTGGTGTACAAGTATGACAGCGTGGACGGCACGGCGGTAACAGGAGCGCGCTTTCAGGTGAAGAAGCTCACGGACACCAGCGGCACCGGAGGCACGGTAATAGGCACCTACACGACCGGACCCAACGGCAGCTTTACCGTGACCGGACTTTCCGAGGGCGCATATATCGTGGAGGAGCTGTCCAGCGACAGCGGCCATGTGATAGACTCCGCGCCGCAGACCGCTTACATCAGCGGAAAGCAGACAGACGTAGTGGAGCTCTATTTTGGCAACACCCCCAAGGGCAGCGTCCTCATAAAGAAAATAGACGCCGTTACCCATGAGCCCCTGTCTGACGTTGAGTTTCTGGTAACCGACAGCGAGGGTACGCTGATCGGAAACGCCAACGGCAAATTCGTCACCGACTCCGCGGGCACTGTCCTCATAGACAGCCTTGACCCGTCCACAACGCTAATAGTTAAGGAGACACGCGCCAGGGACGGCTATGTGCTGGACGATACGCCGCAGACAGTCAAGGTGCGCGCGGGACACACCGTAAGCCTTGAGTTTCGCAACGCGCCCCACGGCAGCCTTATAATCCAGAAGCGAGACTCCGTAACAGGGGCGCCCCTGAAGGGCGTGACCTTCACGGTGAAAACCTCCTCGGGTGAGTATGTGGCGAACAAGGGCGGGAGCATATCCTCCAACGGGGAGTACGTGACCGACGCCAACGGTCAGATCATACTGACCGGACTCAAGCCGGACACTTATATCGTGACGGAAACAGCAACAATTTCGGGCTATATCCTGGACACCACCGCTCACAGCATCGTTGTCAATACCAACGATACACAGACCCTGAATATTACAAATACCCCGAAAGGCTCGCTTGTGGTACAGAAGATCGACAGCATAACGAAGGAGCCTCTGGCCGGCGCGGAGTTTCGTATCACGACCTCGGACGGTACGCTGGCCGACGGCAACGAGGGCCTTACCAGCAGCAGTGGCCTGTATGTGACCGACGCCAACGGTCAGATTTATCTGACCAATCTGACGCCCGCTACATACATAATTACCGAAACAAAAGCACCGGAGAATTACCGCCTTGCCGCCTCGTCCCATGCAATCGTCGTACGCGGCGCGGATACTCAGACGGTAACAGTGGCCGACGACCCGCTCTGTACGCTCACGCTCCTGAAGCGGGACGCTGCCACAAAGGAGCCCCTGTGCGGGGCTGAGTTCCATGTGAAGTACAGCGACGGCACGGTCGTGGGGCCGAACAACGGGCGCTATACCACCGGCAGCGACGGCACCGTGACCGTTTCCGGCCTTAAGCCAAATGCGACGCTGATCGTAACGGAGGAAAAAGCGCCGGCAGGCTACCTCAGGGACAGTGAGGCCAAGACCATAGTTGTGCGCAGCGGCGCCGCCAACAGCCTGACCTTCGACAATGAACCTACCACAACTCTGATTATCCGCAAGTACATAAGCGGCAGCGACTATGAGCCCCTTGCCGGCGTGTGCTTCAAGGTCACGGACGGCAGCGGCGCCGTCGTGGGGCCCGATGCGGGTATTTATTATACGGACGCCTCCGGCGAGATCGTTATCTCCGGCCTTGAGCCGGGCACGGACGTGACCGCGCGTGAGATATCCACGGTGGACGGCTTTGTGTTTGACGGTACGCCCCAGAGCATTCAGATAAAAAGCGGTGAGGTGCAGCACCTGACCTTCTGGAATCGCAGGACAGGCTCCCTCACTATCCGCAAGTTGGACAGCGTGACAAATCAGCCTCTCACCGGCGTCACCTTCAAGATCACCTACGCCGACGGTAGATTTGTGGATAACACCGGCGGCAAAGTATCCAGCAACGGCCTGTATTATACGGACAAGAACGGAGAGATCGTCATAAGCGGTATAACAGGCACGCTGGTGGTGACGGAGGAGCAGACCATTGAGGGCTACACCATCGACGAAGGTACAAAAACGCAGACCGTCACGGTTAATGCCGACGACGGGCAGGTACTGACCTTCTACAATACGCCCACCGGCGGCGTGGAGCTCATAAAGGTCAGCGAGGCGGACCGCTCGAAGCGCATACCCAACACCACCTTCGAGATACGCAGGATGGACGACGCTCTGGTTGCAACAGTCACGACGGATAAGAATGGCCGCGCCTTCCATGCTCTGGAGAGCGGCAGCTACTACGCGATTGAAATCGCCGCGGCAGAGGGATATAAATGCGACCCGACGCCCGTGTATTTTGAAGTCAAGGACGGCAAAACAACGTCCAAGACCATAACCAACAAGCCCTTCAGCGGAATAACAATTCATAAGACCGACAGCGCCAGCGGCGCGGGGATTTACGGCGTGACCTTCATGCTCTATGACACGGACAAGAACCCCGTTGAGCAGATTGTCACGGACCAGTACGGCTATGCCTATACCTCCAAAGAGCTTACGGCGGGAAAATATCTGCTGCGCGAGCTTGAGGCGGCCGAGGGCTATATCCTCGATACCCAGTACAAGACGGTCACGGTCAGGGCAGGAAGAAATACCACGGTGGAATGGCAGAACACGCCTATAATGGCGCAGGTACAGATCATCAAGTATGCCGCGGAGGATAACCCCGTCACGGGGCAGGCTAAGGGCAGCACGCTTCAGGGCGCGGTGTACGAGGTGGTCAGGGAGCGCAGCGGCGCCGTCGTCGGCCAGATCGTCACAGACGCGCGGGGCGTCGCGGCTGTCACGCTGCCGCTGGGGCGCTACCTGATACGGGAGGTTTCCGCCCCCGCCTACTGGCAGCTTTCAGGCCAGACCTTTGATGTGACGCTGGAGTACGCAGGGCAGATAATAAAGGTCGCGGATTATGACAGGCCCTCGTCTCTGGGCGTGACCATAACGAAAACCGGAGTGAAGGAAGTGCTGGCGGGGGACCAGATGACCTACCGCTTTAAGATTGCCAACACGTCCAATGTGGATCTTGAGAGCTTCTTCTGGCACGACAAGCTCCCCTACGACATCACCAGCGCCACGGCTCTTACAACAGGCACATATAACCAGCGCCTGAACTACCGCATACTGTACAGGACAAACTACAACGATTACAGGGTGCTGGCGAGCAATCTGCTGACCACGAACAGCTACTCCTTCAGGCTTAACGCTCTGACGCTCTCGTCCGGTGAGGTCATAACG
Source organism: uncultured Eubacteriales bacterium (assembly GCA_949744025.1). Taxonomy (GTDB): domain Bacteria; phylum Bacillota; class Clostridia; order Oscillospirales; family Oscillospiraceae; genus JAMPGF01. The sequence goes on along the minus strand of CATJWA010000179.1, from coordinate 15,670 downwards.
GATATCTACTTTGACTTCGGTACCGTCCCCGCGGGCTTCAAGTCCACGACGCAGCCTACACTTACCGTGCAGGTCAGTCCCACGGCGGCCAACGGCTACCAGGTGACAAACAGGGCCGACGCCGGAGGCAGGTACGGCGGCACATGGGAGACGGGCAACGCCGGCTGGGTGACGATTGTAAGAAACCTGAACCCGACAAACACAACGGTGCTCCCGAAAACAGGTTTTTAATTCTACATTACATATCAGGCTGGCTCCTGTGAGCCAGCCTGATGCACTGCAAGGAGGTATTTATCTGTATTGAAAAAGCTCTATAAAACATACATTGCCAGCCTGACGCTCATTCTTGCGGCGAGCCTGCTCTCCGTATCCACGTTTGCCGCGAACGACCTCTGGAGCGTGGCGAACACAATTATAGTGGACGTCTACAACGGCATCGCGGGAGTAAGCACGGTCCTGGCGGGCTGCATGTCCGCCGTGGCGGTCATCGGCGCTAAGCTGAGCAACAACCAGCACAAGGTAGACCAAGCCTGGGACTGGCTCAAGCGCATCTGGATTGCCTGGGCCATTATTAACGGGATAGGGGCGTTTATAGCGTATATCGTCCCGCTCTTTGACGGCCTTGCTACGCTTACTCCATCGGCATCTGCCACGTAATGAGGCGAAAAACTTCTGCGCTCCGGCAGCGAGGAGGTGAACGCCTTGCTGGAGTTAATATTTCAGGGCCTGATTGAATGGCTCTACGGACTGGTGCTGGAGGTATGGGAATATTTCTTCTCCGTGTTCACGGACATTCTGAATGTGGATTTTGAATATCTCAAGGTACACATGCCGGTTATTCCTGAAATAATGGATATTCTGCTTGCCGTTGGCTGGGCGCTGCTCATTGGCAATCTGGTGTTTCAGGCGGCAAAGAGCATGATGACCGGACTCGGCTTCGAGGGTGAGGACCCTAAGCAGCTTTTTACCCGAACCTTCATATTTGCTTTCCTGCTGCTTGCCAGTCCGCAGATATGTGAGATTGGTCTTAGCATGACCGCGGAAATTATAACGCTGCTGGACGCCGTAGACGCGGTGGATGTAGAGCTTATAGGCGTGGGCGCGTTCGCCGGTCTGACGGCGGAATGGCTGCTTATTATTGTGATAAACATTATCCTCATGTTCAAGGTGTTTCGCCTGCTGCTGGAGATAGTGGAGAGGTATCTTGTGCTGGCGTTTCTTACGGTGTGCGCGCCGCTGGCCTTCGGCATGGGCGGGAGTAAGAACACCTCGGACATCTTCACGGGTTGGTGCAGGATGTTCGCGTCCATGTGCTTTGTTATGCTGAGCAACATGCTCTTTTTCAAGCTGCTGCTGTCACTGCTTGGGAATGTTCCGACGGGTTTGGACGTTCTGGTGTGGATCGTATTGGTGTTCGGAGTGGTAAAGGTGGCCCGAAAGGTGGACTCCATCATAACGCGTATAGGGCTCAATCCCGCGCTGACGGGAGACGGTCTCGGCGGGCGCGGCCTTCCGGGGATGCTGGCCTATACGGTGGTACGCTCTATGGCGGGCAATGTAGTCAAAGCCGCGGGTAACAACGCGGGCAGCGCCGCCAATAGCAGCTCGGGAAGCGGCTCCGGCGCAAAGGCCAATGGCGGGAAACCGAATTTCAACAGCACAGCCGGAGCATCAGCAGGAAACGGCAAAGGCGCGTCAGGAAAATCCGGTACTGGCAAAGGCAGCGGCTCCGCGCAGCAGAGCACAAATACGCATACTTCGACTTCGCAAACCGGCGCAGCACAGAACAGTGGGCAGAAGTGGCCGCCGGCGGGCCAGCCGGTCAATGTGTATCCCGACGACAACGAGGCCGCAGCTATGGAGGGCGCGCCGCCCGCGCCAAATGTCAACACACAGGCGCAGCCCTCCGGCACGTCCGGCAAGACGCCGGAGCGCAGAAGCTCCGTTCCGTCTGGCGCCTCACGTTCGCCCAGCCATGTAAAGCAGGGCGGCGCTGTAAGTATGAACAACGTGAAAAGCAGCGCGACAAATTCCGGCAGGAATACATCTTCTGCCTCCGGCGCTCAGACAAACACGGGAGAAAGCGGCGCTCCGAGACACGGCGCCGCAGGAAGCGTCACAGGCTACGGTGTGCGTATGGCTTCGGATAAGGGAGGAACGCGCCAATCCAGCGCCGCAGGAACGGGGAATGTCTCCGGTACGCGCAGGACCTTCGTTGACGGTAAAACGCCGAGGCCCAGCATGGCAGGAACCGCGACAGGCTCCAAGGGGTGTGCGGGTACTGTCAGCGGCAAAACGCCGCAACACGGCTCCGCAGGAACAATGGCTGCCTCCTCCGAGCACACCGTTCATGGAGGGGGGCAAGCCTACGGCAACGGCACCGCAGGAACCGGTAGCCCAGCTGCGACGCGCTTTACCAATGCCGCGCGCTCCGTACAGAACCAGACGGTACATAATTCCGGCAAATCCGAGCAGCAGAGCGCCGTTACTTTGGAGGGCGCAAAGCAGGCGCCGTCGGGAGGAGCGGGGAAAACTCCTCCCGCGTCCATGTCAGGGGCGAGGGCTCCCTCCGGAAGTTCGGACAGCCGCTTTACCCAGCGTCCAGCCTCTGCACAGCCTATACATGGCGGTACAGGCCCCCAGCCCGGCACGGCAGGAACCACACCCGCTGCCCAGAGCGCCCAGTCCGGACAGGCGGCAAAGGAAACCCAGCGCACTGGAGGTGTCGGGAACAGAGCTCCCGCGCCGGCCTCCGCACAGCCTTCAGGTACGGCGCGGCAGGAACCGCGCATTTCCCATCAGAGCGGCGTTGTCTCCGGAGAAAGCAAGCCCTCCCGTCCCTCGGCACGGCAGGAATCCCGTACGGTACGTTCTTCGAGCGCAAACGGCGGAGAAAAGCGTGAAACCTCTACCGCCGCCCCGGCACGGCAGGAACGCAGGGCTGCCACGCGAAACCCGTCCTCGATCAAGGATATGGCCTCCGTTCGGCGCCCCGGCATGGCAGGAACCGCGCCGCCCGCGGCGCGGCCCTCCCGCGTGGGCAAGGATGATACACGCGCGCCAAGGCCGGAGAGCGCCGTCAATGAAGCTGAAGATACCGTACCTGTTGAGGTGAAAGCGAAGGAGGTAGGAGGCAATGAATGAGCGGGATCAGAACAGCTCTGGCCTCCGGACGGCGGCCAGCCTCGCCGGATTTGCAAACTCTGTCCGTAAAATTGCTAAAGCGGCCGCTCAATACGGTATAAAGGGCGCGGCCGCTGCCGCGGTCAGGGAGGCGGCGCCGCTCATTGTAAAAATAGTTATCGGGGTCGTGATCTTTCTGATTGTGACCTCGATGCTCATTTTTGCCGCTATCCCCAATATCTTCTTTGGCTACGAGAACACGGGTACGGAGGAGATCAAGGAAATGAACGGCAAAGCGGCTACCCTGGGTGGCGTCTACATGAGCCTTGAGGACTTTGAGCGCACGGAGATCGACGCCATCGTGACCGGCATCGTCAGTGAATATGAGCGGCAGGGCGTGGATATTGACAGCATTGATGTGACCGGCTCGTTTTCCGAGGATGATCTGCTGTGGATGATCGCCATAAACTCCGTGGCGTATAAGCAGGATTTGAACGTCATGACCGCCGAGCATATCCGTCAGCTTTGCAGAGCGAAGCTGAGCCGCAACATCTTTGACCTTATAACGGGCGACAGCGGAGTTGCTTTGGAGGTGGAATTTGAGCCGCTGGACCCCGAGGTCATGATGGACGAATTAGGCTTTGACGATGAAGCAAAGACATGGGTACGCGCGCTCTATGAAACGCTATCGGAAAGCGATGCTTTGAATACCTATGCCGGCAAATTCGCCCCTTCTGCCCCAAGCTACAGCGGTGTGGCCTGGGACGGCGGATATGAGCGCGGCGACGGAGACAGCTATGACAACACCATTGATGTGTCCGGCTTTATCTCCCCCGACACTAAGAACAATCTGGACCTGGCGGCTTACGCGGTTCAGGCGTGGGAGAACGGCTGGGGCTATGTCTGGGGGACCTTCGGCGGCGTTCTGACAGAATCCATGTTTGCTTACAAGCTGCAGCAGTATCCGGAGGGCGTGGGCAATTACGCGGACTTTATCCGTGAAAACTGGCTCGGCCGCCGCACCTCAGACTGTATGGGGCTTGTGAAGGGCTACGGCTGGCTGGACGCCTCGGACGGCACGATCAAATATGCCACGAACGGGATGCCGGACTTCTCTGCCGACCAGATGTACCGCGTGGCTGTCAGCCTCGGCGCGGAGCATGGCGCGATGGAGGATATCCCCGAAATACCCGGCCTTGTGCTGTGGATGGACGGACATACCGGCGTTTATGTCGGCAACGGTTACGCAATTGAGGCGATAGGGACGAAATACGGCGTCGTGCGCACCGAGATTGAAAACCGCGGCTGGAAGGCGTGGTACGAGATCCCGTACATCACATACCTGGATTAAAACCACTTTCAAGCTAAAGGTGCAACATAGTTACCGTGCGCCACACTCAGGACGTGCACAACCTGAAAGCGAATTAAAGTTCTTTTTGGTTCTTTTTGCCAAAGGCATTAAGAGGCCCTAATGCTCATTTACAATTCGCAAAGGGCCTCTATATCTTTCAAGAAAAAGAATGAGGAGGGGAAATGAAAGCTCGAAAGATACGCCTGCTGAGGAGAAAATACCGTATTAGTTTGTCGGAGCTGGCGGCGGCCTGCGGCCTGTCCGGTCAGCGCGTAAGCGAGATTGAATTAGGCATCACTCCGCTTTCAACCGCCACGGCGGCAAAAATCCGGTCAGGCTTTGAAAAGCTCATGGAGCAGCATCAGGTGATGCTGCTCCGTTTGAATCAGGACTACGCAAAGCACAGGGAAACACTGTTGGAGCCTGTGGAGGAGATTGATTATGAATTATGAGGTTTACCATATCCCGAGCAATTTTACAGACGCGGGCCGTGTGTTCGGCCTGTTCGAGATACGCAACGTGATCGAAACGGTATTACTCGCCGTGCCGATGCTGTATCTCTGTATCACCCTTCTGCCCCTTGCACTGATGCCGAAAATAGTGGTTACGCTTATCGCTGTAATCATGGTGGGCGGCTTTGCCCTGACCGGCATCAGGGACGACAGCCTTACCCGCTGGCTCAAGGGCTGGTGGGGCTGGCGAAGGCGGCGGAGGGTCATGTATTACCGAGGGGAGGTGACGAAATAATGGGGCTGAAAGAGCTTGTTTTCGGCGGCGCCGCGAAGGACAAAAGCGGCTCCGCCACGTTCCAGGGCAGCATACAGGAGTGGCTGCCCGTGAAAAACATCATCGGCGGCGTGGTCATAACGAAGGACAACAGGTTTATTAAGATCTTAGAGGTGCTGCCGGTCAACATCTACCTGAAATCCGCCAACGACCGCCAGACCATCATCGAGGCGTATGCCTCGTATCTGAAAATAGCGCCGAACAGCATGGAGATCGAGGTGCGGACGCTGCCCGCCGATACCTCCGACTATGTGGAGCGCATGAAGGGCTACGCGGATAAGGAGGAAAACGAGTCCTGCCGCGCGATGATAGAGGACAACATCAGTGAGATCGGCGAGGGCATCGCCAGCGAGGCAATACGGCACCGCTTCTTCATTATCTTTGAGTATGAAGCTCAGATGAAGGCCAAGCGTAACACCGTCCGCGGCATAGTGGACCGTCTCAACGAGGAGGCAGACACCGCGCGGCGGTATCTCGACCTTTGCGAGCTTGAGGTGCTTGAGCCGCGATACATGGACAACTTCATGCTCCAGCTGCTGTATGAGATCATCAACAAGAGGTCAAGCCGGCGCGTGAAGCTGCCCGAGGGCGTATTTGATATGACAACGGCAATACACGGAATCTATGAACAACAGGGGTGATGATATATGCCTGCTAACGTAAAACCCAAAAGAAAACCTAAGCCTCAGCATACAAAAGCCGCCGCTAAGAAAAAGGCGGCCCCAGCGAAGGGAACAGAGCAGATGCCGAAGCAATCTATCCTCAAGCGCCTTATATTCGGCGAGGAGAAACCCGACCTGTCCGAGCTGGAGGCGGGCTCAACGACTATTCTGGATATTCTTTCTCCCACCGCCGTTGACACGAAAAGCCGTGACTACATAGTGGTGGACGGCGTTTATCATGCCTACCTCTATGTCGCGGGCTATGGCTACGCCACTACCGTAGGCTCCTGCTGGCTGGCCCCATTGGTGGAGGCCGGAGAGGGCATCAGTATAATCTACACCTTCCGCCGCCAGTCCAGGGAGAAGATACTCTCCAAAATAGCCCAGACCACAATGGTAAACCGCAGCCGTATGCGCGACGTGGGCGATACGCGCCAGGACTATGAGGAGCTGGACAGCGCCATCGCGTCGGGCCTGTATCTGAAGGACGCCATCAACCGGCAGGGCGAGGATTTTTATTACATGTATACGCTGATCGAGGCCGTGGCGAATGACCCTGAAACGCTGGAGCAGAGAATCACCGCCGTAGAAAAGCTCTGTGTTGCCGTGGACATGATTGCCCGCCGCTGCGATTACAGGCAGGAGCAGGCGTTCCTCTCAGCTCTGCCGCTGCTGACGCTGGACCCTGACGTGGAGCGCAAGGCCCGCCGCAACGCCCTGACCAGCGGTGTTGCCGCGGCATTCCCCTTCGCCTCCTACGAGCTCAGTGACCGCAACGGTATCTTTCTCGGCCTGAACATGTATAACCGCTCGCCCGTGTTTCTGGACTTCTACGACGACTACAAATACACCAACGGAAACTGCTGGATAGGCGGCTCCTCCGGCGCGGGCAAGACCTTCACGCTCAACTGCCTCGGCGGGCGGCTCCGGCAGCAGGGCAAGCGGGTCATCTACATCATTCCCAAGAAAGGCCACGAGTTCCGCCCTCAGTGCGAGCAGCTCGGCGGCCTGTACCTGCGGCTGTCGCCTTCGTCGAAGGACTGTCCGAACATCATGGCCATACGGCGCAAATCCTTGGACTCCTACGCCGGGCTGAAAAATCTCACCGCCCGCGACGACTCCGTTTTGGCGGAGAAGATATCCCGGCTCGTTATCTGGTATTCCCTGCAAAAGAAAGACCTGTCCGATGAGGATAAGAACTATCTGGACGGCTCCCTTGTGGAGTGTTACCGGCGCTATGGCATCACCTTTGACAACGCCACGATAACGGATGAGTATGGCAATTTCCGAGAGATGCCGGTCATACCGGACTGGTACGACGTGCTTCAGGAGAAGGAGGAGACAAAGCATCTGGCTGTGGTGCTGGCCCGTTATGTTACCGGCAGCGCCGCCGCGATGGGACAGAGAAACGACATAGACCTGAACAACAAATACATAGTGCTGGATGTTTCCGGTATGCCCGACGACCTCCAGCTGCCAGGCATCTTCTGGGCGACGGATGTGGCCAACGACCTCATCATGGACGCCACAACGGAGCTGTCCGCGCTCATCGCCGACGAGCTGTGGAGCCTTGTTGGAGCCAACTCCAATCCCCTTGCGGCGGGCTTCGTGCAGGAAATGGTTAAGACCATACGCGGCCTTGGCGGCATCGCGGTCACGTCCACCCAGGGTATGCAGGACCTGTTCGGGCTGGACGGCGGCAAATACGGAAAAGGCATTTTAGACTCATCCCGTATCAAGCTGGTGATGCAGATGGAGGAGCAGGAGGCGCGGCTCATTCAGGGTGTGCTCAATCTGTCGGAGGAGGAAGTGCGGCAGATAACGCGCTTCCGCCGCGGCGAGGGACTGCTGTGCATCGGCTATAACCACGTTCCCATAGCATTCCACGCCACGCAGAAGGAATACGACGCCATTACCACGTCATCCACAGACCTGCGGATGCGGAGAAACGGAGGCTGTGAATGAGTGATTTGAAGACATGCGCGGCGCAGATGCAGAAGCTCATTGGCGATGCCTTTTCCAAGACGGGCGGACTTGTCGCGCTGGCAAACAGTGGGCAGGAAAACACGGAGAAGATCCAGCGGGTACTTGAGCAAACGATGGAGGAATTTGAGCGTGCCACAATGACGCTGAGAACGCTATGTGAAAGGAACCGCCTGCCCAATGCGGGGACAAGCCGAAGGCCGGTGCTGCCCAAAAGAGAGGTTACGGGATATGTGGAAAGCCTAAATTATGGCTGGCTTCATATATGTGTGAACACTCTGCTGCCGAGCTGCCGGTATCTTGCGCCGGTCTGGTTTTCTGACACGATCATACGGCTGCTGGACGATTATGAGAGCGGCGGGAGCGTGCTTCCATATTACAGGCAGGCGCTCATGGTGATTGACGAGCACTCGGATGTCCCGAAGCGCGGGGTATACGACCAGGACAACAAGGGCTGGAAGGCGATCTCAAACGCCGTCAAGGGCAGGCTTATTCCCGACGATGACCAGTACACTTTGGGCATTGCCCTGCTGTCCACACGCAGCGGCGAGAACACCTGCCATATTACGCTGCTGGACAGGGCTGACGCCGCGGATTTCTTTTCCTGTATTGGCTCGAATGGCGGCGGCTTTGCGGCATTTTAACCGGCATACCCCCATCAGAGAAATGCAAAAAGTGTTCTATATTTTCTTTCAGTTAAAAACGCAAAAACCCGGTGGCCTCCCGAGTGCGGAACAGCATGAAATCAGGACTGTTTTTAACCGCGCTTTGCCGTGCAATCGGGAATTTTCCCGACATCTACGGGGGGCCGTCGGAAAAATGCGAAAAGCAGTTCCGGAGGGAGCGCCGAAATTGTCCTTGCGCCGGCAGCGGCGCAAGGGCGGTTTCGGCGCTTCGCAGGAACGGGAAGGAGGCGCCAAACCGTGCTTTTCAGCGAACAGGATATTGACCTGCTGCGCCTGCTACGCTGGTGCCGCTGTATAGACCCTGCCGACCTTGCGGGCACAGTTGACGATACAACACTGGCAAACCTTATAAGCATAAAGCTTATTCGCACACATAAAGCAAGCCGCGCCCTGATGCTGACAGCTAAAGGAAACAGATTTCTCGAAGCTCACTTCAACGGCCTTCCGGAAAACATCCCACTTGCGTACAAGACCGCCGATACCCTTAGGCGCATACGGGTTGCAAAGCTCACCCTGACTGCTTATCGCGCCGGACTGCCCGTTTTTACAACAGGGATAGACTCGCTTGAAGCAAACGCCGCCTTTATTCCTTCCGTGATGCGGGGGCGGGGAGCAAATCCGTGGAGCAATTCACGCATTGCTTTGCTGCTGCGCCTCGACGGGCTGTTGGCCGCTGTACATTATGTTTGTCCTGACATCGGGAACATTCTTCTGACAGATGAGCTCAACAGCTTCACCAACAACACCGCTGCAATTCCAAAAGTGCGCCATGTGATGATATTTGCCGGTGAGAGCTACCAGAGTGTGCTGCGTGAGCTTCAGCACGCACCCAGTATGGAGGGGCGGCTTATCAGCTACGCGGACGCTTACCGTGTATGTGCTCTTCCCGTGCATCTGCTTTCCTGTGACGGTACGGGAGCGTTGCAGCTGCGCATCATGGCGCAGCCGGATTACCGCCGCCGTCTTACAATGGCGGCGCTGAAAAACCAGTTTCAGCCCGCCCCAGGAGAGCATCCCGAGTGGGACGCGATATTTCAGGGCGCGCCCTTCGTGATGGCCGTGGATATGGACCTGCGGAGGATCGACACCGCCATTGAGAGCGCGAGAGCGGAAGGGCTGGGGCAGGTCTCTATGGCGGCGCTGAAGGAGCAGGCGCGAACAGTGCTGAGCAGGCGATACCGCGAAACGGGTATGGCGAGGGTATTCACGCTCTCACCCGACGCGCTCGGCGCGCTCGGCGACCTTACGCTTCACACGCCCTCGCATAAACAATTTACGACACCGGAAGGAGGAGTCATTGATGCCCCGCTTATCCAGGCTCATAGAAAAGGCGGAGGATAAAGTACATAGTAAGCTCGGAAGCTGGTACGAGCGGAACAAATCTAAGTTCAGGCTCTGCATACCGGCGGCAATCGCGGGATGGTACTTCTACGGTATGTTCATAAACTCCCTGCGGCTGGGCATAGCGTCCACGTTCAGCGCCGGCGGGGATAAGCCAGCGAGCATCTGGGTGGCGAACCCGTTTAAGAATTTGCTTGCCGTATTCACGCCCTTTGGTCTGGCGGCAACGGCGGTTATTGTCCTGCTGATCTGCCTTATTACGAAGAAGGGCTACATATGGTTTTCGGGCTACAAGTACACCCATGACAAGCGCGGCTTCGATATTCTCCCCGACGGCACGCACGGCACCTCCGGCTTTCTGACGGAAAAGGAGATGCGCACGTTTTTAGAGATGGGAAGCGTTAATGACGTCAAGGGGATGATGCTGGGCAAGAGCAAGAAGCATGAGGACGACCCCGACAAATACGCTCTGTATGTCGCTCACAGAATGAAAGCGGGAGACAACAACAATCTGCTGTGCATCGGCGCGCCGGGCAGCGGTAAAACCCGCGGCTTTATTATCCCGTTCCTCCTCGGCTGCGCCGAGCGTGGGGAGTCAGTTTTTGTGACAGATCCCAAGTCGGAGCTTTTTGAAAAAATGTCCTCGTACTTCACGGAAAAGGGCTACTACGTCAAGGCGGTCAACTTCCTTGACATGGAGCACTCGGACGGTTGGAACTGCCTGAACGGGCTGGATCAGGAGCGCCAGCTGGTACAGACGGTGGCAAACACCATTATCCAGAACACCTCCGGACCGAGGGAAGCCGACGACTTCTGGAGCCGCGCGGAGCTCAACCTGCTCATGGCCCTGCTGCACTATGTCGCCAATCTGAAGGATGCCAACGGCAGCCTGCTGCCTATAGAGCAGCGAAGCATCGGCGCGGCCTACCGCATGATAGCCAATGAGAGCATCAACGAGATAAACCGCAAGCTGGCAGCCTTACCCCCAGACCACCCGGCGAAGGGGCATCATGGGCTGTTTCTGAAAGCGAAGGAGAACCTGTGGGGCAGCGTAATTACCGGTCTTGGCAACCGCCTGTCGATTTACCAGAATCCGCTGGTGGATGCGATCACCAGCAATCACGATGTGGACCTGACTCTGCCGGGCAAGAGGAAATGCGCGTATTTCGTCATAATCTCCGCGCAGGACAGCGCCTACCGCTTCCTTAGCTCCCTGTTCTTCTCTCTGGCTATCCCGCAGCTATCCGACTACGCGAGACTGCACGGCCCCGGAGGGAGGCTCCCTGTGCTGGTGAACTTCTGCCTTGACGAATACTGCAACATCGGCTACATGGAGGGCATGGCCGACGCGCTCAACAGCATCCGCGGCTTCAATATGAGCTGCCAGATTGTCGTGCAGAGCCTGTCCCAGTGGCAGGAAAAGTATCCGGGCAAGGAGTGGGAGAACCAGCTCGGCACATTCAACCAAACATTGTACATGGGCTGCAACGACATGACCTCGGCAAAGTACATCTCGGAGAAGTGCGGAAACGTCACCATCGCGGTCACGAATAACCAGATGCCGCTCATGCCGCTGTTCTCCCCTGTCTACACCAGTACGCGGCCGTATTCGCAGACGCGCAGCAACACCCAGCGCGCTCTGATGCAGCCGGATGAGGTCCTGCGACTGGATTACCGGAAGTGCATCGCATTGTTTCAGGGCCACAAGCCCGCGCTGCTGTATAAGCTCACGCCGGAGGAGTTTCCCGCTTACGCCGGACTCAAGCCCTGCCGCGTGGCGGACTATGTGCCGGAGTGGAAGCAGCGGGAGAAACAGTCGCCCACCGCGGAAAGAAAGCCGGAGCCAAAGGCTGCTCAACGGCCACATCCGTCAGAACAGAAGCATGATACAAAACCACCGGCGACGCAGGCATCCCGCCGGCCTGTGACTGCGGTTACTGCCTCGATGGAACCCGCTTTTGAATACAAGCTCGGGTCACCGGAACAGGAGAAAAAAGCTTCCAGACTCACGCAAAGATCGGATGAGGATGAAAACGTGCAGCTCGGCATGTCCGAGTTCAGCGAGCAATCCGACAGCGCCGTTTTGGGCATGGAGGACGACGATGAGGAGGATATATAAAGGCACCCATCACATCGGACGGGCGCCTCGATTTGGGTTATGAAATTACAGGAGTATCATGCCGCAGAATTGAGGCCCAGTTGCTTTTCTTATACAGAAAACGGATGATATAGACTATTCCGGCAGTGTTATCTATTCTGTAAAAAGCAAGATAGTTTTTGATTTGTACAAAACGTATACCCCAAGAGGAGAGAACATCGTCGTCTACAAGCGCGTATCTCTCGGGCATGGCTGACAGACTCGTAATTTCCGCTTCGACGGCGTCAATAAGCGCGTCGGCAGCCTGAGGATTTTTCAAAACAACCTCGATATGCTCAACGGCCTTTTCGATGTCCGCCTGCGCCCTGGAGGTAATACGGATTTGAAAAGTCATTTTCCCCTTTTCCTCCGGATTTCGGTGATGGCCTCGGAAAAGGGTTTTGTTCGACCGGCGTGCACATCGTCCAGCCCCTCTCGTATCGCGCTGTAGAGCTCAAAGCGCTCTGCCATAGCCTCATATGCCTCAATGCTCATAACAGCGAGATCGCCTTTGCCGTTTTTGGTTATAAATACCGGCTCGGAATATTTATGGCAAAAGGTTGAGATTTCGTTGTAGCTGTTCCTCAGGTCCGCGCTGGATCGAATGTTAGGCATTTGATTCACCTCACTTTGCGTTATACAAAAATTATAACCGAATTTCTTTATACAGTCAAGTGATATCTCTAAAAAGGGGGGACATCCCATGAAAGCAGCACAAATGAAAGAACGCCCTGAGTTTTCCCTGATGAAGCAGACGGACATACAGAATATATATTATATGCAGATGCCGCGCTGGCTGTTCTGCGACCCGCGTTACGCTGAGCTGAGCCTTGAGGCGAAGGTCACGTATACATTCCTTCTGAACCGTTTCCAGCTCTCCCGCAGGAGGGGCTGGGTAAACGAGCGTGGCGAGGTGTTTGTTATCTTCCCCAGACAGGCTCTGGCCAGGGAGCTGCGCATATGCGAGCAGCGCGTTACCTCCGCGTTCAGGGCGCTGGCCGCCAGCCGGCTTATCTGGGAGAAGCGCTGCGGCCGTGGCGACGCCAATCAGATCTACCTCGCCTGTGTCGACCCGCAGTACGACCCGCAGTACGAATGCGTACCATTCAATTCGGAGGAGTACGAGGATTGCGGATCAAGAACCACGGATTTTGAGAGTCTTAACAGCGGCAGATCCGTACAAGAACCGCATGATACGCTCTTCATGAACCACGAAAACGGAGGCTCAAGAACCGTGGATTATGAGACTCAAGAACCGCGAGATCCGCTGGCAAGTAAGAAAGATATAAATAATAACAAAACAAGTTATCCTGATGTCAGTCAATCTGTTGGAAGCAATAACGCGGACGGACGGGCGGACGAAGAAGCGGAAAAAGAGCTCATGGGAATTTTGGAAGCCTGTGAGCTTGACTTTTTCCCGCCGGATACGGCGAGGGTATTTGAAAACGCCATTGAGCGGCTGTACTACTCGGACAGCTACCGTATCGGGAAAGCCGTACTGCCCCAGGGCCGTGTACGCGCGAAGCTGCGTCTTTTGGACAACATGATACTCCGCGAGGCGGAAAGCAAGCTGGCGGCGAACTTGGAGAGGAAGATAAAAAACTCCACGGCCTACACTATGGCGGTCATCTTCAACTGCATCACGGAGAGCGAGAGCGACCTGATGTTGGACCCATACCTCAACAGCCTGCGGGTGCCTGAGCCGCCAGGGGAGGCGCAGAGATGCTTATAACGAAGCAGCAGCGTTTTATCCTTGACGCTCTGGAACGGGTGGGTGGTCTCAGAAAAGATCAAATAGTTACCCTTCTCCGTCCAGCGTTCTGCGCGGAAAAGCCGGAGGCGGCGCCGAAGATTGCGGCCGCGGCGCTGCGCCAGCTCTCCAACTGCAACGTCAGGCTGTGCGATGACGGTGCAGTTATTTATCTGCACGGTACCCAGCGGCCTGATTTGAAGCTGCTGGACGCCGTGGACGTGATGCTCCAGCTCGGCGGAGCTGAGCTTACGGACTACTGGAAAGGAAACGCTCCTGTGCTGCTGCGCTTCTGTGTACAGGCACAGAAGGTGCGCGCCTTTTCCGTTGCAAGCTATGGGCCGGATGTGTTCACCGCTGCATTTCCGTCACACGAGCGTATCATTCTTTTATTTGACGGGCAGAGCCAACCGCAGGCCCTGCCCGTTTCAAATAAGCAATTCATAGCCGTCAGGCAGGATGGTGGATTATACCGCTTCTTCGCTCTGAACGGCAAATAACAAAATTCAGGAGGTAAAAGAACATGGCAAGAAAGAAGATTTTAGACGAGACCCCGATGGAGCCTCTTAAGCTTCCGGCAGAGCAGACGGAGGAAATAGGTGCTTTGCCTGAGAGCGTAACAGAGGCCACCAAAACAGAGCAGGAGCAGGGGCTCGATGCGGAGTCCACAGGAGAGGACTCGCCCAAGGGAGAACCGGAGGCGGACGGTTTGCCCATTGATGACGGCTATCCCGTTGGGGAAATCTCCGACATCGTATCCGTCGAGCTTGAGACCGGCAGCGAGTACGAGGCCATACCACCGGAAGCGGAAGTACCCTATGGTGAGGAAAATAATGCTGGGCTTCCCTCTGACGGTGAGGCACAGGAGCACGACTACGGCCGTATTTCTGAGCAGGAAACTGCTGACTACATGGCGGACATTGCCGTAAAACCGGAGGCTCAGCCTGAAGCGGCGCCAGAGTCGGAGCCGGAACAAGCTGCTCCCTCGGAGCAGGACGCGCCTGTGAATGAGCGGCGCGCGTTTTTCGGTCAGGATTTCCGTGAGCTGGACCGCAGCCTCACGCCCGAGCAGCGGCAGGAATGGAACTCCATATACGCCTCCTACCGCGGCCGCAGCGTTATGAGCGGTCAGGTAGTCGGCGTGGACAGGGTGCGTATCCGCACACGGGACAAAAACACGGGCGAGATGATATGGCGGCGTATGTACTGCGCCATTGTAATCCCGTTCCGTGTGCGCATCCTGATACCGGAAAGCGAGATGTGGCTGGACGGAGACGAGCGGCCCGGATTTGTGCTTAGGAACATTGCGGGCGCGAGCATCGACTTTGTGATTATAAGCGTGGACCGAGAGGGCGGGCTGGCCATAGGCTCACGACGCATGGCTCTGCCCTCCCGCCGCTATTTCTTCTCGACACAGCCGGAAATGAACCGCCCCGGCTCCCGTGTAAGCTGTGACGTGCTGGTAGTAGGTCCGCGCCGCTGCCTTGTGTCCTGCAGCGGCTACGACCTGGATTTGACCCAGCGGGAGATGAGCTACACTGCCATAGCGGATCTGCGGGATAAATACCACTCCGGCGACCGGCTGGACTGCATCGTGAAGGAGTATGAGCGCAGGAAGAACCACTTGGCAATATCCGTGAAGGAGACGGTGCCTAATCCCTTCGACGGTGCGGACTTCCGGCATCCGGCAGGCTCGCGCCGCTACGCGGTTATAGCGGGGAAATATGCCGGCGGTGTATTTTGCAACCTCCCCGACGGCGTAACCGTTATGTGCAACTATGCCTTCCACTACGATGACTCCACGTTCAGGGCCGGCGACAGGGTGCTGCTTGTTATTCAAAGGTACGATGT